>NZ_JBFRDI010000007.1:0-262434 GCF_052113505.1 Pseudarthrobacter sp. TAF60_1 | reverse complement strand
TGGTCTTAAACCCCGGATAAATGATCGCACCGGCAACCAACACCGCACCGACGGCAACAAAAGCCGACCCGCTGACCACCCTGTTGCGGCGTCCCCTAAGCCCAAGCTTCCCCAGCAGACTTGTCACAGCTCTTCTAATCCCCCGAAATCACTACTGCCGTCCGGCAGCAAAATTGACTGTGATAGCCACCATTGGACCCGCAGGTAGCCAGCGCCAAGAATGACTATAGCGCGATTCGCCAAACAACTGGATGAATCCGGAGGCCAACCTCCACAACGGGCCAGCGGGCGAGAAAGCCTAGTCTACGACCAGGCCCCTGCCTTCACCGCGCGCCAGCAGCACGGGGTGGATTTCACCGAAGCCGCGCACGTTTTCGGCCGGCTGCGGAATCAGGACAAAGCGTTCGTCATGTTCGAGTGCCGAAGCCGTCATGGAGTCGATCAGGACCGTCCCCGGATCGGCAAGGGTGGTGAGCCGGGCGGCGAGGTTGACCGTGGGCCCGTAGATGTCACCCAGCCGGGAGAGGATCCGGCCCCAGACCATCGCCACCCTTGCTTCGGGGAGGATCTCATCCTCGGTGAAGGCCCGGGACAGGGCCAGTGAGATTTCGGCGCCGGCAGCAGGAGTTTCGGCGATGTAGAGGACTTCGTCGCCCACGGTCTTGACGAGCCGGCCACCGCCCACGGAGATGATCTCGGCGCATTTGTTCTCGAAGCGCTGGACCAGGCGGGCGAGGGTCTTCTCATTCATCCGGCGGGAGAGGCTGGTGTACGAAACGAGGTCAGCGAAGCCGACGGCGCGCGCCAGCGGAAGGGGTGCATCGTCTTCGTCGCCTTCGCGGCCCTCTTCGCTGGCCTGCAGGCCGGCTTCGGCGCGAACGGCCAGCCGCTGCACGCCGGCGTTGAGCTGCCGCCGCCACGAGTAGACCAGCATGTGCTCTAGCGCATCGAGCAGCGCCGGCAGTTCGTTGACCAGGCGTTTGCGGGCCACGGCGTCCGTGACACCCTGCTCGTGGACCATGTCCTCGACCAGGGCCTCGATCTGCCAGACGACCATCCGGTCAGTCATCTGACCGATGGCCCGGGTCACCGAGATCGCGGCTTCCTCAGTCAGGACCCCGGCCCGGACCAGGTCCACCACCGTGGATAGCGCAGCCTGGTCCCGTTCGGTAAACGCGACGTCGTCGTCACCGAAGTTCGGGAACCCAAGGGCGCGCCAGAGCTTCCGCGCAGACAGGAGCGACAGCCCTGCCCCGGCAGCCACTTCACGGCGCCGCAGCTTCCGTTCGCCGCCCAGCAGCTTGGCCTCGAGCGCTTTGGCGGCCAGCCGTTCAGCAGACATAGTGCCTGTTGGCGGGTGGGCACTTTCGACTGCGCGGGCGGGCAGGTCCTGCAGGTCCTGTTCGTCCTCATCGTTCATCGTGTCCACCTTCTCTCAACTCCCACGGCAATCCGTCGTCTGCATACTCGGGCAGTTCGTCCGTCTCCGGATCCCTGCCCGCGGGTAACTCCGCAACCGCATCCAGCACGAAATCCCGAAACCGTGCGGCTTCCGGAACGTCCTGGATGGACACCACGCTTTGGTACCCGGTTTCCAAGGATATATTCCCGGAGTGCAATATGCGCTGCAGCACCGACTGGTGGACCGTCACGTTGCGTACCGAGGCGAGATTGACCTGTTCGTCCCGGCGGCGCACCATGCCATAACGGGCAACAATCCTCCGGCTGGTGAGTATGTACCGGGTTCCCTGCCAGCGCAGGAGCCGAGGCAGGCAGTACACCAACCATATCCACGCGGCGGCAAGGACGCATGCCAGGACGATCCATGGTGACCAGTCCGTGGAGACGGCCGGCACCAGCCGGGTAACCTCGCCCCGCAGGGTCCAGGCACTGGCGAAGGCAGCAGCGGCAGGCGCGGCGATGAAAGCTGCTGCCGGCCCAGCCAGTTTCCTCGGCTGGGGACGCGTGATGGTAATGACCTGCTCGCCCGGCACGAGGCCTTTACGCATAACCGCCTTCGGTGTCTCCGGGCGGGGTCCAAGGGCGCAGGTGGACCACATCCCCGGCGGTCACCACGTGTTCCCGGGCGTCCTGATCCACCACAAGGAGGGACCCGTACTCATCCAGCCTGGTTGCATGGCCGATGATCTCGTGGTCTCCCGGCAGTTGCGCCCGCACCTGCCTGCCCAGGGTCACCATCACGGACTCCACCCGTTTGTGGAGGGAAGGTCCGCCAGCCAGCCCGGCGGTGGGGTCGCCGTCGGCATTGCAGAAACTGCGATAGAGCCTGGCGAAGGATGCCAGGTAGCTTTTGAGCAGTTGGGTCCGGTCATCGGTCAGCGGCTGCTCGAGCGCCACGGAGGTGGCCGTGGGTACCGGCAGTTCCGCCGCCGTCAACGTGACATTGAGGCCTGTCCCGAGGACCACCGCCGGCACTGACCCGTCGCCCATGGGACCCATCTGGGCCAGGATCCCGGCGATCTTGCGGCCGCGGACCAGAACATCATTCGGCCATTTAAGTTCAGCAGGGATGCGGGCCGTCTCCAGCAGCGTCTCGCGCAGGGCCAGCGCAGCCAGCAGTGACAGCCATGAATACGTATGCGTGGGCAGCGGCCTGCCATCGGCGTTCATGGGGCGCAGGACGATGGACACAGACACCGAACTCAGTGGCGGGGCTTCCCAACTCCGGTCAAGCCTGCCTCTGGCTGCGGTTTGGTGCTCGGCAGTCAACACTGACATGTCAGGCCAGTCTTTCGGCTCGACAGTCACTGCCCGCAGGAGGTCGGCGTTGGTGGATCCGGTGGATTCCACCACAACCATTTTCGCGATGCCGGTGGCGGCCAGGAATTCCGGGTCCGCCAGGGCCCCGCGGTTCAATGGACGTCCCGGGGTTTGTGAGTCAGCCATGATTGAATCCTATCGACTCACGCGGCCCCCGGCGGATGTTCCGGCAAGCACATGACCCCAAGCGCAGGGCAGGAACGTGCTTAGAGGAAGATGTCCGGTACGAGCTGCTCCTCGGCTGCTCCGAGGCTGTATGGCCGGAAGTCGGTGACGCCCGCTGCCGCCAGCACCTGCTCATCCGTGTAGAAGTTTCCGCTGGGAGCGCCGCCTGGACCACTCCCAGCGGCCTGCGAACTGCCGGCCAGCGGACTGCCCGCAAGATTGCTGCCGGTCAGGATGGCATGTGCCGCGTCCGCCATGATCTGCGGCCCGCGCGCCGCCTGCACGATATCCTCGCCGCCGGGCATATTCCGGATCGCCGCGGTGTCGATCAGCGTGCACGGCCAGAGGGAGTTGACCCTGATCCCGTCTGCTTTGAGTTCTTCGGCCAGACCGAGGGTCGTCAGGCTCATGCCGTATTTGGCCATGGTGTAGGCGAGGTGCCGGCCGGCCCATTTCGGGTCCAGGTTCAGGGGCGGCGAGAGGGTGAGGATGTGGGCGTTGTCCGATTTGCGCAGTGCCGGCAGCGCCAGCTTGGACAGCAGGAACGTCCCGCGGACGTTGATGTCCTGCATCAGGTCGTAGCGCTTCATATCCACGTTGTCCGTTGTGGACAGATCGATTGCAGAGGCATTGTTCAGGACAACATCGATCCCGCCGAAGCGCTCGACGGCGGCCGCCACGGCGCCTGCCACATCCTCATCGCGGCGCACGTCGCCCACGATGGCAAGCGCCTGGCCGCCGGCCGCCTCAATCTGCCGGGCTGCGCTGTGGACTGTGCCCGCGAGTGTGGCATGGGGCTCGCCGGTCTTGGCCAGCAGCACAATGTTGGCACCGTCCCGGGCAGCACGGTCGGCGATGGCAAGGCCGATGCCGCGGCTGCCGCCGGACATCAGGATGGTGCGGCCTTGAAGGGAACCAGTGGGCTGGTATGGCGTGGCGGCGGTGGACCTGGCGTCGTTGCTGGAAGTCATGGCCTTCACTGTAGTCCAATTATGTTACTGGCCAGTAACATAATGCTTGGTGGGCGGATGTGCCCGAAAATTGTAGGGTTTCTACAGCCGTCCTCCGCAAAAGCGTCATTAGACTTGCCAGCAGGGTTCGTCCTTTGTGCGGAAGCTACTTAAATTCCGCCATTCGACCTGCCAGCCAGCACCGAGACGCAGCACCAATTTGTTACAGCACCAATCTGCTACAGAGCCGGAGACACTTCATGAGCCACGACCTGACCACGACAGCGGGAAAAATCGCAGACTTCCGCGACCGGCAGGCCCGTGCAGAGCAGCCCTCGGGCCCCGAAGCCATCGAAAAGCAGCACGCCCGCGGCAAGAACACCGCCCGCGAGCGCATTGACCTGCTCCTCGACGAGGGCTCTTTTGTGGAGCTTGACGCGCTGGCAGTGCACCGCTCCACCGCCTTCGGGATGGAGAAGAAGAAGCCCCTCGGAGATGGCCTGGTGTCCGGCTACGGCACGGTGGACGGGCGTCCGGTTGCTGTCTACAGCCAGGACTTTTCCGTCTATGGGGGGTCCCTCAGCCAGGTCAACGGCGAAAAGATCGTCAAGGTCCAGGAGTTCGCCCTGCGCAACGGCTGCCCGGTCGTGGGCATCCTGGACGGCGGCGGCGCCCGGATCCAGGAAGGCGTGGCCTCCCTGGCCATGTTCGCGGATATCTTCCGCAACAACGTCCACGCATCCGGCGTGGTCCCCCAGATCTCCCTCATCATGGGACCCTCCGCCGGCGGCGCCGCGTACTCCCCGGCCCTCACGGACTACGTGGTCATGGTGGACAAGACCTCCCACATGTTCATCACCGGCCCGGACGTCATCAAGACCGTCACCGGCGAGGACGTGGACATGGAAACGCTCGGCGGCGCACGGCAGCACAATGCCACCACCGGCACCTCCACCTACCTTGCCGCCGATGAGGCTGACGCGATCGGGTTCGTCCGCGAACTGCTGGACTTCCTGCCCTCCAACAACCTTGCCGAGGCGCCGGTGCTGGATCACCAGCAGGAATTGGAGCCCGACGACGACGACCTCGCCCTGGATGCCCTCGTGCCGGACTCCGCGAACCAGCCTTATGACATGCGCACCGTCATCGAGCAGATCCTGGACGACGCGCATTTCCTGGAGATGCAGTCCCTGTATGCCCCCAACGTGATCATCGGCTACGGCCGGGTTGAAGGGCACACGGTGGGGATCGTTGCCAACCAGCCGCTGCAGTTCGCCGGCACGCTGGACATCGCCGCCTCCGAGAAGGCTGCCCGCTTCGTCCGGAACTGCGACGCGTTCAACATCCCCATCATCACCCTGGTGGACGTTCCGGGCTTCCTGCCCGGCAAGGACCAGGAGTTCCAGGGCATCATCCGGCGCGGGGCCAAACTGCTTTACGCCTATGCCGAAGCCACCGTCCCCAAGCTGACCGTCATCACGCGCAAGGCCTACGGCGGGGCGTACATCGTGATGGGCTCCAAGAAGCTCGGCGCGGACCTTAACCTCGCCTGGCCCACGGCCCAGATTGGTGTGATGGGCGCGCAGGGTGCGGTCAACATTCTCTACCGCCGCGACCTGGTTGCCGTTGCCGAGAGCGGCGGGGATGTTGAGGCCCGCCGGGCCGAGGTCATCCGCCAGTACGAGGAAGAGCTGCTGAACCCTTACCAGGCTGCGGAGCTCGGCTACGTGGACGCGGTCATCGCCCCCTCCGAGACCAGGATCCAAATCATCAGGGGGCTGCGCGCCCTTCGCGACAAGCGGGCCAGCCTGCCCGCCAAAAAGCACGGGAACATCCCGCTGTGACCGCGGCCAAGGAACCTGGCGAGGCACAGGGCGAACCGACGCAACCACTGTTTTCCGTTGTCAAGGGCGAACCGTCGGCCGAGGAGCTCGCGGCCCTGACCGCCGTCGTACTTTCCCTGGGCGCTGCGGACCCCGCAGAGGCGAACAAGCCCACCCTCCGGCACTGGGTGCGCCGGCAGCAGCTGCGCCTCGCGCCCACGCCGGGTCCCGGCGCGTGGAGGCGAAGCCGGGGATAAGCTCGTGGGGTGACTACCGAAGCCCCGCCTGCCGTCCGTCCGCATTCCGCCATTGATGCCGTGGCGGATGCCTACACCGACACGCTCATCCGGTTAAATCCGTCCTTTGCCACCGAGCTCGGGCTGCCAGGCCACGAGACCGAATACCCCGACTTCTCCCCTGCCGGCATCGCCGAATTCGCGGCGGAGGCACGGAAGGCCCTGTCTGCTTTGGACGGCCTGGTACCCGGGGATGACGTGGACGCCGTCACGCTGGACGCCATGCGGGAGCGTCTGGGCCTGCAGCTCGAAATCCACGAGACCGGCTGGGACGAAGCGAACCTGAATAATATTGCGTCGCCCGCGCAGGACATCCGGTCCATTTTCGACCTGATGCCCACCGACACGGCCGCGCAGTGGAGGCACATCGCCGGCCGCGCTCTCAATGTTCCGGGCGCCATCGCGGGCTACATCGACTCCCTGCGCCACGCCAAGGAAGCGGGGAAGGTGTCGGCCGCCCGCCAGGTCTCCCATGTCATCGACCAGGCCACCAAACACGCCGCCAATGACGGCTTCTTCGCGAAGCTCGCCGCCGCGGCGCGAACAGCTGAGGGCCCGCTTGAGGCGTCGGTGCAGGAAGAGCTCGACGCCGGTGCTGACGCTGCCCGCGGCGCCTACCGGCAGCTCGCGGACTTCCTCCGCGCCGAACTGCTGCCCGCTGCCCCGGAGAAGGACGCCGTCGGCCGCGACCGCTACGCGCTGGCCTCACGCTCCTTCCTGGGCGCCGCCGTCGACCTCGAGGAGACCTACGCATGGGGAGTCCAGGAACTCGACCGGCTCATCGCGGAGCAGGAAAAGGTCGCCGCCACCATCAAGCCGGGGGCCACCATCGCCGAGGCGAAGGACGTCCTCAACAACGACCCCGCCCGCCAGCTCAAGGGCACGGACGCCCTCACTGCGTGGATGCAGGAACTCTCCGATAAAGCTGTTGCCGACCTGGCCGGGGTGCACTTCGAGATCCCCGACGTCATGAAAAAGCTGGAATGCCTGATCGCCCCCACCGATGACGGCGGCATCTATTACACCGGCCCCTCTGACGACTTCAGCCGCCCCGGCAGGATGTGGTGGTCCGTCCCCGCCGGCGAGGACACCTTCACCACCTGGGCCGAAACCACCACTGTCTTCCACGAGGGCGTCCCCGGCCACCACCTCCAGGTGGCCACCGCCACCTACCGGCGTGAGCTGCTCAACAAGTGGCGGCGCAACGTCTGCTGGACCTCCGGCCACGGCGAAGGCTGGGCGCTCTACGCCGAAAAACTGATGCAGGAACTCGGCTACCTGTCCGATCCCGGCGACCACATGGGCATGCTGGACATGCAGCGGATGCGGGCGGCACGCGTCGTGTTCGATATCGGTGTCCACCTCGAACTCGACGTCCCCGAACGCTGGGGCACCGGCACCTGGACGCCCGACAAAGGCTACGACTTCCTCAAGGAGAACCTGGCCATCAGCGAAGGCCAGCTCAACTTCGAATTCACCCGCTACCTCGGCTGGCCCGGCCAGGCCCCGTCCTACAAGGTGGGCCAGCGCCTCTGGGAACAGATCCGGGCCGACCTCGAGGTCAGGCCCGGCTTCGACCTCAAGGCCTTCCACACCAAGGCCCTGAACATCGGCTCGGTGGGGCTCGATACCCTCAGGCGGGCCCTGCTTTCCTGATTCGGCTCGGGGCGCGGCCTGGAGGGGCCACATCCTCTGCGTGCTGCTCCTTCGTCGCTTTGACGCACGCTGCCTCATGCGTCCCCTCCAGGCCTTTCGGGTGACCTTTGGCACAGCGCCGCCGGGAATAACTTCACAATTGCCTTGCATTTCGCCTGTTTTGCGCGGTTTTGTGAGCTTGAAGGTAAATGTGGCGGCGTAACATTTCTCAACATCTGTTCGCCGTGATAAAGGCCTGGGTCCTAGCGTGTTCTGGTGAGCACTCAAACCCGCACCCCCGAATCCGCAGGAAAGTCCGGCTTCCAGCTCCCCAAGTGGGCTGGCTCGTTCGGTTTCCAGATCATCGCCGCCCTGATTGTGGGCCTGGGCCTCGGCCTGCTGGCCAAGTACACGGGCAGCACCAAGGACGCTCCCAACGGCCTCGGCTCCACGCTGCAGACCATCGGTTCCAGCTACATCTCGCTGCTGCAGACCGCCGTCGTACCGTTGATTTTCACGGCCGTCGTCAGCTCCATCTCGAACCTCCGTCAAGTCTCCAACGCCGCCAAGCTGGCGTGGAACACCCTGCTGTGGTTCGCCATCACGTCCCTGATCGCGGTCCTGATCGGCATCGGGCTTGGAGTGCTCCTGCAGCCCGGCGCGAACACCGGCATCACCCAGGAAGCCAAGTACGCCGGCAAAACCGGCGACTGGTGGTCGTTCCTGATCGGCCTGTTCCCCAAGAACTTCCTCGGCCTGGGCGCCAGCTCCACAGTGACCGAGAGCGCCAACGCCGCCACGACCGTCAGCACCTCCGTCAGCTTCAACGTCCTCCAGATCCTGGTCATCGCCATCGCCGTGGGCGTCGCAGCCCTCAAGGTTGGCAAGGCCGCCGAGCCCTTCCTGAACCTCAACGCATCCGCTTTGGCCGTCATCCAGAAGGTCCTGTGGTGGATCATCCGGATCGCGCCCATCGGCACCGTCGGCCTGATCGGCAACGCCGTGGCCGTCTACGGCTGGGACACCATCGGCGCGCTTGGCAAGTTCACCTTCGCCATCTATGTTGGCCTGGCCCTGGTGATGTTTGTTGTGTACCCCGTCCTGGTCCGTACGCACGGGCTCTCCGTCAAGCAGTACTTCTCCGGCGTCTGGCCGGCAGTGCAGCTGGCCTTCGTATCCCGCTCGTCAATCGGCACCCTGCCGCTGACCCAGCGGGTCACTGAGCGCAACCTGGGCGTTCCCCGCGCGTATGCCTCCTTCGCCGTGCCCCTGGGCGCCACCACCAAGATGGACGGCTGCGCAGCCATCTACCCGGCCATCTCAGCCATCTTCGTGGCCCAGTTCTTCGGCATCCAGCTCGACTTCACCCAGTACGTGCTCATCGCGCTGGTTTCGGTCCTCGGTTCCGCCGCGACGGCCGGAACCACCGGCGCCGTGGTGATGCTCACGCTGACGCTCTCCACGCTGGGACTGCCCCTGGCCGGCGTCGGCCTCCTGCTCGCCGTTGACCCGATCCTCGACATGGGCCGCACCGCGCTCAACGTCGCGGGCCAGGCGCTCGTTCCTGCCATCGTGTCCAAGCGCCAGGGCATCCTGGACGAGACCCTGTACAACGCGCCCCGCAACGGCAACCCGTTCGCGGACGACGCCGGTTCCGACGAAGTGGATTCTTCGGCCGACGCCCGGGCTACTAACTCGGCCGACGCCGGCAAGGAATTGGCTGAGGCCAAGGCCTAACACCCCCGCAGACACCACCGGAACACCCCGCCCCTCGAGTTTTTGTCCAGATAATGCGCCCTAATAAGGCGAAAAGAGGGATTATCTGGACAAAAACTCCTTGGGGGCGGGGTGTTTTTTGGTCAGCGTCCGCCGCGGCCGATTACCCCGTTCTGCACCGCCTTGGTGACAGCGTCCGCCTCGGCCTGGGTCAGCTTGCCGTCAGTAACGGCCTTGTCCAGCCGGGTCTTCAGCTCCGCTGCATGTTCTGACTGTTCAGCGGTGCGCAGCTCCTCCAGCGCAGCTGTCACCTTCGCCTCATCGATGCCCAGCGATGCCGCGAGCGACTTGGCCAGCTCGGCCTGCATGCTTGCAGGGTCCGGCCTAGTTCCGTCAGCCGGCGGGGTTGCGGGCTTGTTGGCTTCGCGGAAGGCCTTCAGTGCATCCGTCAGCTTGGTCTGGTCGACGCCGAGTTTCGTGGCCAGTTCCGTCGCGTCCTCGCCGCCGAAGCCGAAGCCGCCATGGCCACCGTGTCCACCCCGGCTGCCCTTGCCCTCGGTGGGTGCGGTGCTGGTGCTGCCGACCGTGGAAGTGCTTGAGCTGGCGCCGGGGGTGGGGGCCGGCGTCGTGGTTGCAGAGGCCATCCCGGCAACCCCGATTCCTGCTCCAAGGGCGAGCGCCGTGGCCGTCAGGCCGAGCGTAATTCTCCTAGTGCGTGCCATTCGTGTCTCCTGAATCTGCCGTCCCTGACGGCTTGTCATCTTCTCCCTGTCGGGACTCTTCAAGTCTTGGGCGGCAGGATCTGTGCCAGCTGTCGGGAACCTTTCATCTTGCTGTGAATCAATTTGCGCGGCGTGCAAAGTTGCACGTAGTGTAACTTCGTGACGGAAACCCTCTCGCGGCGTGAGCTCAACAAGGCCGCCACGCGCCAAGCAATCACCGATGCTGCCTTGACCCTGCTGCGTGGCAACGGACCGGGGAACTTCACGGTGGAGGATATCGCCGAGTTGGCCGGCATCTCCAGGCGGACCTTCTTCAACTACTTCGGCAGCATCGAGGCTGCGCTTGCCGCGGTGACGAACGGATTCCTGGACAGCGCCCTGCAGCAATTCAGGCAGCGCCCCGCCGACGAACCCATCCTCGAATCGGCGCGCGCGGCCCTCATGCAGTTGGCTGACCCCATGACGGTGGCTCCGCTGGCTGAGCTCTTTACCCTGACACAGGAAAACGCGCTCCTTTCCCGCTCCGAACTCGAAGCCTGGGACCACTGCACCGAACAAATCATCAACGCGGCCCGGGAACGCTTCGCGGCAACCCCCGGCGCCCCCGTGGATGAGCTCTACCTGCGAGCCCTCGCCGGATCCGTCATCTCCTGCGGCAAGGCGGCCATGGACGTCTGGTTCGCCCGCTGCGGGGCCGATCTCTCCCCCGCCTCGCTCGCCGTCCTGCGCCAACTGCTGATCGATGCCATCGGACACCTCGGCTCAGGCTTCGGCAGTCCCGTTCCACCCCCCGCTGAACCCACCCCCTTCCCCAAAGAACGGCTCTGACATGGCCCTGCTGCTCTACCGCCTCGGCAAGTTCTCCTACCGCCACCGCTGGCTGGTCATCTCACTCTGGCTGGCAGTGCTGGTGGCCGTCGGCGGCTCCGCTGCCGCCTTCCACGGCACCCTCTCCAACAACTTCCAGATTCCGGGCACCGAGACCCAGCGCATCGCGGACAAACTGAAGCAGGAACTGCCGGCTGCCTCCGGTGGTTCCGCGACCATCGTTTTCGAAGCCCCCGCCGGCGGCTTCACCGACGCCGGCAGGGCTGCCGTCACAGCTGCACTCACCAAACTGGGGGATCTCCCCGACGTTAAGGCCACCACTGATCCCTTCGCGACCCAGGCGCAGCTGGACCAGGCCGGACAGGCCATCACCGACGGCGGGCAGCAGCTTGCCGCCGGCCAGGCCAAGCTGGACGCCTCACGCGCCCAGCTAGACGCCGGCGCAGCCCGGCTGGGTGCCGCAGAGCAGCAGCTGAAGGCCGCCGGAGCGCCCGCCGTCGTCGTCGAAGCCCAGCTGGGACAGCAGAAGGCTGCGCTGACCCAAGGGCAGCAACAGCTTGCCGCGGGCACGCAGGAACTCGAAGCCGCCAAGGCAAAACTGGAACTCGGCAAGCGCCAGGCACAGGCCTCACGCGGGATCCGCTTTGTCTCGGAGGACGGCCAGGCCGCGGTGGCCCAGGTTCAGTTCACCACCTCGATCAACGGCCTCACGCCTGCTGTGCGGCAGCAGGTCCAGGACATCGCGCATGAAACGTCGGCCGCCGGCGTCACGGCTCTGGCCAGCAAGGAAATCACCGAGGACATCTCCGAGCTCTTCGGCACCGCAGAAATCATCGGCATCGCCGTCGCCGCCCTGGTCCTGATCCTGATGCTCGGCACCCTGGTCGCGGCCGGACTGCCGCTGCTGATGGCCCTGATCGGCGTAGGCGTGGGCGTAGGCATCACCTTTGCCCTGTCCGGTGCGTTCGACATGAGCTCGATCTCCCCCATGCTGGCACTGATGCTTGGCCTGGCCGTGGGCATCGACTACTCCCTCTTTATCGTCAACCGGCACCGGACCCAACTGCTCACGGGCATGGATCCGGAGGAGTCCGTGTCCCGCGCCACGGGAACGTCCGGCAACGCCGTGCTTTTCGCCGGCCTGACCGTCATCATCGCCCTGGCCGCCCTGGTAGTCCCGGGCCTGCCGTTCCTGAGCGTGATGGGCCTGGCAGCAGCCGGCACCGTAGCAGTAGCCGTCCTCGTGGCCCTCTCCCTCACGCCGGCCATGCTGTCCCTGATCGGGCGGCGCATCATTTCGCGGCGGGCATGGGCCAAAGCAGAAGCCCACAACGCGGAAGCCGGCCATGAGGCTGCCGACCAGGCGAAGGACGAGGCCAAAAGCACCCGCGGCTGGGGCGGACTGGTCACGAGGCACCCCATCGTGGCACTCGTTGCCGGCGTGCTCCTGCTCGGCACTCTGGCCCTGCCGGCCGCGCAGCTTCAGCTCGCCCTGCCGGACGGCGGCTCCGAGCCGGTGGACTCCGAGGCCTACCAGGCCTACGACGTCACGGCCCGCAGCTTCGGCGAAGGCGTCACCGGCCCCATCGTGGTGGTGGGCGAGTTCCCGGCCAACCTGGACGCGACCCAGGCACAAAAGCTGCAGTACGACGTCGCCGATCAGATCCGCGGCGTCGAGAATGTGGTGGCCGCCGTTCCGGTGGCCCTGAGCCAGGACCGCCGCACCGCCGTTTTCCAGGTCATCCCGGAGGAAGGTCCGGCCAAGGCCGGTACGGTGCAGGTGGTGAGGGAGCTCCGCGAACGCGGTGCGCAGATCCAGGCCGAAACGGGAGTGACCATTGGGCTGACCGGCCAGACCGCCGGCAACATCGACGTCTCCACGAAACTTGGCGACGCCCTGCCGCCCTACCTCGCGATCGTCGTCGGACTTTCCCTGCTCCTCCTCTTGCTTGTTTTCCGCTCCATCGTGGTTCCGCTCCTGGCAACCGGCGGCTTCCTGCTGTCACTGGCGGCCGCATTCGGCCTCGTGGTGGCCGTCTACCAGTGGGGCTGGCTGGGAGCCGTGTTCGACGTCGCCAATCCAGGCGCCGTGCTGAGCTTCCTGCCGATCATCCTGATCGGCGTGCTGTTCGGCCTGGCCATGGACTACCAGGTGTTCATCGCGTCCGGCATGCGGGAGGCGTACATGCACGGCGCACCGGCCAAAAAGGCCGTGCGGATCGGATTCAGCCATGCCGCCGCTGTGGTGACCGCCGCCGCCATCATCATGGTCAGTGTGTTCGCCGGCTTCATCTTCAGCCACCTGACAATGGTCCGGCCCCTGGGCTTCGCCATGGCATTCGGGGTGCTGCTGGATGCGTTCGTGGTCCGGATGACCATTGTGCCGGCCGTCATGTACCTGCTCGGCGAAAAGACCTGGTGGCTGCCCACGTGGCTGGACCGCATCCTGCCGGACGTCGACGTGGAGGGCGCCAAGCTCAACAGGGACGCCTCGACGCAGGAACTCGAAGGGCTCAGCGATTCCGGTAGTAGTCCCGCCACACCAACCGATGGAGCGGTATCCTCCGGGGCAACGACCTCAAACCAGGGATGAACGGCAGCAGGGTCAGCAAGGCGGTCAGCACGAACATCGTGACAACCACCAAGGCATCGGCGTTCGGCGAGGACTTGAAGGGCTCCACCTGGTACAGGAGCGAGAAGAGCCACAGCCAGGACTGGCCCGGCGTATCTCCCGTCTCGTTCATCACGCCCCACTGATCGCCGGTGAGGTGCTGGCTGGCCGCCAGGTCCTGAAAATAGCTGCCATCTCCCAGGAACAGCAGGCTCCGGGTGTAGTCCAGGGTGTAGAAGGTACCGCCGCCCTGCAGGACCCCATCCAGGCTGCCTTGCCGGGCCATCTCCAGCAGCGCGCCGGTCAACCCCGGAACCGGTCCGTAGTCGCCGTCGGCCACCCTGGCAGGGTCGTTGTCCGGTGAAGCCCAGAGCGCACTGGAGTAGGCGGCTGCCCAGTCCGACCGCTGCTGATCCGTTGCACCCGTCCAGTCAGCTACGGCAGCGGGCAGCGATGGCAGGGTCTCCAGCGGTGCAATCACGAAGTCATTGGCCGTATCCACCGGAAGGCGGACCCCGGAAAGACTTTGGAGGTCGACGGGACCGATTTTCTGTGAAGCGTCCGGGGTCGAGTTGTAAGGCGGCCCATACGCTGCGGTGTCGCTGGTCCCACCAAGTTCCTTGGAAGCGGTGGCCACGAAATCAGCGGGGGCGGCAGTGGCCCATGCCTTGAAGCTGACGCTGGGTTCATCAGGCGAACCGAAGATGGCCGAAACGCCCAGCACCAGCAGGCCAACCACCACAACGCCTATGGTCAATTCCTTGAGCAGGTCGTACTCGCGGACGCCACCCGCCCAGGGCCGGCTGGCAATATTGTTGGTCTTCCGCCAGGACGTGTCCGCTTGAATGCTCATTTCACTGCGTCCCTTGCCCGGCGGTGCCGCCACGCTTGCCGGCCAACTGGGCGTCGCCCTCTGCTGCCTCCAGCGGCGGCACCACTCCGTGGACCCGGACGAGCAGCACATGCAGGACCACCACGGCCCCTACGGCCAGGGGCAACAGCGTGATGTGCCAAACGAAGATTTGTCCAAAGTTGGCAACGTTGAACCAGGCGCCGGCTCCGACTGCGTTGAGCGCATCCTTGGCTTCGAATGCGATCCACTGGGAATCGAAGTTCGTTTGGAGGAGGTACCCGGTGAAGGCTGCCACTATGGAAACGATAAATGACAGCATCCCTGTGATCCAGGTCAGGGCGCGTCCACCACGCCAGGCCGCCATCCAGAACTTGAGCCACAGGTGCACCACCATGAAAATAAAGAACAGCTCCACACTCCACAGATGGGTACTGTTCACGAAGCTGCCCAGGGACGACACGTGGTACCACTGCGGTCCGTTCAGTCCCAGTACAACCCCGGAAATGATGATCCACAGCAACGAAGCGACCGCCCCCATACCGAACACGTACGCCCACGACGCCACGAAGCTCGGCTGGTCCTCCGGCAAGAGCTTGTCCGGAGGAAGCTTCCCGAGCAGCCATCCGCGAGCTTTCCCAGTCCAGGTGTGGGCGTCGCTTTCCTCCGCCTGCAAACCGTGGGCGGGTGTGGAACGGACAGTCATTTGCGTTGCCTCCCGCCGGGAAACGGAAGGACAAGCGCCAGAACAAACAGCACAATCATTACCAGGATGACAACTAGATTTCCCGACTGGATGGTGAAGCCGTCCCAGCCAAAATAAGTCCCTGCACCTAGGGTGGCAACGCCTGCCACGAGCCGTTCGGTCATGGGTTACTCGATTCTCGAGGGAATGCACTTTGATTCGACCACGGCTACGAACGCCCAGCCAGAGTCTTTCGTCCCTGCGCTGCGCGGCTATAAGCCGGTCCACTAGGCTGAATCCGTGACCCGATTGATCCTGGCCTCCCAGTCCCCTGCCCGCACCAAACTCCTCGCCGACGCCGGAATTCAGCACTCGGTGCTTGTCTCCGACGTTGACGAGGAAGCAGTCCAGGCCCGCTACGGGGTTACGGATCCGCACGATACCGCGCTGCTGCTGGCGCGGGCCAAGGCCGAGGCCGTGGCCGCACTGCCGGAGGCGGAGGGCACGCTGGTCATCGGCTGTGACTCGGTGTTCGAGTTCGACGGGGAGGCGCACGGCAAGCCGTATACCGCCGGGGTCGCCCGTGAACGGATGCTCCGGATGAGCGGCAACAGCGGGGTGCTGCACACCGGGCACTGGCTGGTGGACTGCCGCGCGGTAGCGGCGGGCGAAGAGTCCGACGACGGCACGGTGGCGCCGGGATCCGGCGCCACTCTCGGGGCGGTCACCTCCGCAGAGGTCCACTTCACGGACATGGCACCGGAGGAAATCGACGCCTACATCGCTACGGGGGAACCGCTCCACTGCGCCGGTTCGTTCACCATCGACGGCTTCGGCGGGGCCTTCATCCGGAAGGTTGACGGGGACCCGCACACCGTCGTCGGCCTTTCCATTTCGACGCTCCGTGCCCTTCTGGGCCAGGCCAACGTGCGCATCACGGAGCTTTGGCCCGCGCAATAATCGCCTCGATTGCTCGGACGTTTGTAGGTTCCCTACAAAGCAATGCCGGTTTGCGCGCGGAATCCGCAAGCAATATCGGCGGAACCCTCAAAATCGCGCTAGGCTCCCTGAAGGAAAGAAGGAGACGCCTTGTCAGCAATTTTGCAGCAGTCCGCAAGTCCCGTGCAGTCGAACCTCACCAAGGTGCTGATCGCCAACCGCGGCGAAATCGCAGTGCGGATCATCCGCGCGGCACGCGATGAAGGCGTTGCCTCCGTGGCTGTCTACGCCGATCCCGACCGGGACGCGCTGCACGTCCGGCTCGCAGACGAGGCCTACTCCCTGGGTGGCAACACCGCCGCCGAGTCTTACCTGATGATGGACAAGATCATCGATGCTGCCCGCCAGTCCGGTGCCGACGCCATCCACCCGGGTTACGGTTTCCTCGCTGAAAACGCCGAGTTCGCCGCCAAAGTCATTGCAGCGGGCATCACCTGGATCGGCCCCGGCCCTGACGCCATCTCCGCCTTGGGCGACAAAGTCCAGGCCCGCCACATCGCCGAAAAGGTCGGCGCCCCCCAGGTTCCCGGCACCGCAGACCCGGTCCAGTCAGCCGAGGAAATCCTTGAGTTCGTGGACAAGTTCGGCCTGCCGGTGGCCATTAAGGCCGCCTTCGGCGGCGGCGGTCGCGGCATCAAGGTGGCCCGCACCCGCGAGGAAATTCCGGAACTGTTTGAATCTGCCGTCCGCGAAGCCACCGCAGCCTTCGGGCGCGGCGAGTGCTTTATCGAGCGCTTCCTTGACGCACCGCGCCATGTCGAAACCCAGTGTCTCGCGGACGCCCACGGCAACGTGGTGGTGGTCTCCACCCGCGACTGCTCCCTGCAGCGCCGCAACCAGAAGCTTGTGGAAGAGGCCCCGGCGCCGTTCCTCACCGAAGAGCAGAACCGCCGACTGTACGAGTCCTCCAAGGCCATCCTGAAGGAAGCCGGGTACCTCGGCGCTGGCACCTGCGAATTCCTGGTCGGCCAGGACGGCACCATCTCCTTCCTGGAGGTCAACACCCGCCTCCAGGTGGAGCACTGTGTTTCCGAAGAGGTCACGGGCATTGACCTGGTCCGTGAACAGTTCCGGCTGGCCCGCGGTGAGGAACTGGGCTACGGCGACCCCGAGGTCCGCGGCCACTCGATCGAGTTCCGCATCACCGGCGAGGACCCGGGCCGGAACTTCATGCCCGCCCCGGGAACCATCACCGCCCTCAAGAACCCCACCGGTCCGGGCGTCCGGGTTGATTCCGGCGTGGAGCAGGGCGACATCATCAGCGGCAACTTCGACTCCATGCTCTCCAAGCTGATCGTCACCGGCGCCACCCGCGAGCAGGCCCTGCAGCGCTCACGCCGTGCCCTCGAAGAGATGGTGGTGGAGGGCATCCCCACCGTTATCCCCTTCGACCTGGCCGTGGTCACCAACCCCGACTTTGCTCCCGCCGCCGGCCCCTTCAAGGTGCACACACGCTGGATCGAAACGGAATTCGTCAATAACCTTCCCGCCTGGTCCCCGGACGGAACGGGTGTGTCCGCTGAAGACGCCGGCGAACGCCAGCGCGTGGTGGTCGAGGTCGGCGGCAAACGCCTCGAAGTGGTGCTGCCTGCCTCCCTTGGATCCATCAGCACGGGTACCGGCGGCGGCTCCAAGGGCGGCAAGTCCAAGAAACGCCTGCGCTCAGGCGGCGCCGCGGCAGCAGCCACCGGCGATTCGCTGACCTCCCCGATGCAGGGCACCATCGTCAAGGTGGCCGTGGCCAATGGCGACGTGGTGGTGGAAGGCGACCTGATTGTGGTGCTCGAAGCCATGAAGATGGAACAGCCCTTGACCGCGCACCGGTCCGGGACCGTGACCGGCCTTGGCGCCGCGGCCGGCGAAACGATCGCCGCGGGCGCCGTCATCGCCACCATCGAAGATTAGACGCGACGGAGGCACCCCATGCTTGCACCCAGTTTCGAAGAAGAAGTAGCCCGCTACCACCTGGCCGTTCCGGAGATCACCCGCGGTAATCCCGGCCCGGTCAAGGACCTGTATTCACGGCTCGAGGACGTCACCCTGGCTAATCCTTTCGGCGGCATTGCCCGTGGCTGGGCCCAGGTGGAAGCACGCCTGGACCAGGCTTCCAGGCAGTTCCAGGACGGCGAGATGCTGGGGTTCGACACCATCACGTCCTACACCGCACGGGACACCGCGTTCCTGGTGGAGACCGAACATTTCCGGGCCCGGCTGGAGGGTGCCTCACTCACGGAAGAGTTCGCGCTCCGGGTGACCAGCGTCTTCCGCCGCGAAGAAGGGTACTGGAAGCTGGTCCACCGGCACGCCGATCCGGCCGCCCGCCCGCAGTCCCGTCGGTCCCTGGCGCAGACCGAGGGCGGACCTGCCGGGCACTGACATCATGCCGGGGCGGGGCCGTGCTCTGGCTTTTGGAAGGGACCCGCGGGCAGACTTAGCGTGTGAAGCCTTTCCTGCTCCTGGCCTCCCGGGCCGAAGATTCCGCCGCCGAGGACGAATATGCCGCCTACCTGAGGTATGGCGGGCTTTCGCCGGAGCAGCTCCACCGCATCCGGCTCGAGGCCGGCCCACTCCCGGAACTGGACCTGGCGGCGTACTCAGGCGTGATTGTGGGCGGCAGCCCTTTCACGTCCAGCGATCCTTCCGCCCACAAGAGCGCCACCCAACATCGCGTGGAGCGGGAGCTTGCCCGGCTGCTTGACCGGATCGTGGATCAGGACTTCCCGTTCCTTGGCGCCTGCTACGGGGTGGGGACGCTGGGTACGCATCAGGGCGCCCTGATCGACAGGACGTTCGGCGAGCCCTTGGGCGGCGTGGAGATCGAGCTGACGGACACCGGCATCGCGGATCCTGTCCTGCGCGGGATGCCGGCCCGGTTCACGGCCTTCACCGGCCACAAGGAGGCCTGCACCAAGCTGCCTTCACACGCCGTGCTGCTCGCCTCCTCACAGGCCTGCCCGGTCCAGATGTTCCGGATCAAAGAGAACCTGTACGCCACCCAGTTCCATCCCGAACTGGACGTGGAGGGCCTGGTCACCCGCATCGACATCTACCGCCATGCCGGGTACTTTCCGCCGGAGTCCGCGGAGGAGCTGATGGTGGCCGCCCGCGGGTTCACCGTGACCGAGCCCATGACCATCCTGAAGAACTTCGTGGCCCGCTACGCAGGGTGAGCCCTCGGACCGATGGCGAGCGCCGCCGTCGTACGTTCCTGCCCGGTTGCCTGGGCCCCGGACGCAGAACTGCCCGGCGCACTCCCCGTAATATCGGGGAACACGCCGGGCAGTTCTGTCAGCAACCGGGCTGGAACGAACGAGGGTGGAGCGTCAGGCCACGTTGTTCTCGTAATCGAGGTCGCGGGTTTCCTTGCTCACGAACAGCGCGAACAGCGTCAGCACCGACATCACGGTGAGGTAGACGCCCACGAGCACGGGGCTGCCCTTCGCCATTTCCCACAGCCAGACGGCGATGAACGGCGCCACGGCCGCACCAAGGATGCTCGAGACGTTGTAGCTGATGGCTGAACCGGTATACCGGACGTTGGTGGGGAACAGCTCCGGCAGGATCGCGCCCATGGGCCCGAAGGTCAGCCCCATCAAGGAGAAGCCGAGGATCAGCAGGGCCATGGTGCCTACAAAACCACCGCTAAACAGCGGGACCCACAGCAGGCCGAAGACAAAGATGCCCGCCGTCACTGACAGCAGCATCTTGCGGCGGCCGTACTTCTCGGCGAGCGGGCCGGAGACCAGGGTGAAGATGCCGAAGAACACGACGCCGGCAATCAGCATCCAGAGGAAGTCGTTGCGGGAGTAGCCCAAACCGGGAACGAAGGCAGCCGCGGCAGCCTCGGTCAGCGGCTTGCCGGCCTTCTCGGCGGCGGCCTTGGCGGCATCCAGGGTGGCGGCGCGGGTGCCGTAGGTCAGTGTAAACGTGGTCATCAGGTAGAAGAGCACGTACGTGGCGAGCATGATGAACGTGCCCAGGATGAGCGGACGCCAGCTGGTCTTGAAGACCCGCGCCAGCGGCAGCTTGGCCACCTCTTTGGATTCGAGCACCTTGGTGAACGCCGGCGTCTCGATCAGCTTGAGGCGGACCCAGAGCCCGATGATCACCATGACGGCGCTCAGCAGGAACGGAACACGCCAGCCCCAGTCCATGAAGGCCTGCGGCGACAGTGTGTAGCTGGCGACCAGGAAGATCACGTTGGCAATAATGAAGCCGATGGGTGCACCCAGCTGCGGGAACGTGCCGTAGATTGCGCGCTTGTTGGCCGGGGCGTTCTCGGTGGCCAACAATGCCGCGCCGCTCCACTCGCCGCCGAGGGCCAGGCCTTGGAAGAACCGCATGACCACAAGGAGGGCCGGAGCCCAGAATTCCCAGCCGTCCACCTTGGCCGTGGGCAGGCAGCCGATGAGGAACGTCGCAATACCCATGGTCAGCAGCGAGGCCACCAGCGTGCCCTTGCGGCCGAACTTGTCACCGAAGTGGCCAAAGACGATGGATCCCAGCGGGCGGGCGACGAACGCCACGCCGAACACAGCGAAGGAGCTCAGCAGCTGGGTTGTCTCGTTCTGGTTGGGGAAGAACAGCGCCGGGAAGACCAGCACGGCGGCGGTCGCGTACACGTAGAAGTCGTAGAACTCCACGGTGGTGCCGATCAGGCTGGCCACGATCACGCGCCCGCGCGAATTCACCGCCTTGGGCGATTCTGGCTCCACGGTGGTTTGTTTGGATGACATTTGAACACTTTCATGAGAACCGGCCTGGCGTGATGCGGCCAGGCGTGCAGTAGTTAGAGTTCAATATTAGTTCCCGCCGTCCAGTCAATGGACAAGACTTCCAGAATATGGACATGTGGGCTTCGTCTCACGTCGTGGTCCCCGCAATCGCCTCACACGGCAGTCCGGACGCAGATAGGCAAATGTCACAGCGCGTTAACACAGCGCGACCGTCCGCGAAACGCGCCGTCCTTAGCGTGGAGGAACAACATCCCCTCAAAGGAGGCACGCCGTGACTGCTGACCGCACCGCAGATATTCGCTCCACCCGAACCGCAGCCGCCCCGGTCCTGGAATTCCTCCCGGGCCGCTGGATCGCCAACTGGGACGCCGAGAACAAGGAGCAGTGGGAAGCCACCGGACGCACCATCGCCCGGCGCAACCTGAACTGGTCCATCTTCGCCGAGTTCCTCGGCTTCGTGGTCTGGCAGCTCTGGTCCATCGTGGTGGTCCAGCTGCCGGCAGCCGGCTTCAGCTTCACCACGTCGGAAATCTTCTGGCTGATCTCGATGCCCAGCCTGGTAGGCGCCACGCTTCGAATCCCCTACACGTTCATGGTTCCCCGCTTCGGCGGACGGAACTGGACCATCGTGTCCGCCCTGCTGCTCCTGATCCCCGCCATCGGCCTGGGACTCTGCGTCGCCAACCCCGAAACCCCGTTCGGCGTCATGCTCCTGGTGGCCGCCCTGGCCGGCTTCGGCGGTGGAAACTTCGCCAGCTCCATGGCCAACATCACCTTCTTCTACCCGGCGCGCGAAAAGGGCTGGGCGCTGGGGCTGAACGCCGCCGGCGGCAACATGGGTGCCGCCGTCGCGCAGCTCGCTGTGCCCATCGTTATCACCGTCCTGGCCGCAGGCACCGTCAACCTGCCACTGGCTGGCTGGATGTGGGTCCCCTTCATCCTCCTGGCCGCCTACGGCGCCTTCAAGTACATGAACAACCTCACAAGCGCCAAGGGCGACGTTGCCGGTTCGGTCGCCGCGCTGAAGGAACCGCACCTGTGGGTCATGGCACTGCTGTACATCGGAACCTTCGGTTCGTTCATCGGTTTCGCCGGCGTCTTCCCCAAGCTCATCAAGGATTACTTCCCGGCTTTCTCCTCTATCGGAGTCGGCACCGTGGCCCTGTCACTGGCGTTCCTCGGCCCGCTGGTCGGTTCATTGGCCCGTCCTTACGGCGGCCGGATGGCTGACCGGATGGGTGGCGCCCGGATGACCGTTGCGGCATTCGCTTCCATGGCAGTGATTACCCTCACCATGATCTGGACCCTGCCGCTGAAGAACTTCTGGCTTTTTCTGGTCCTGTTCCTGATGCTCTTCACCGCCAGCGGCTTCGGCAACGGTGCTACCTACCGGATGATCCCGGTCGTCTTCGCCACCTCCAGCCGGGCCGCCCGGAACGGCGCCGACTCGGTGGCCACCCAGCGGCTCGCTTCCTCGGCCCTCGGCCTCATCTCGGCCATCGGCGCCTACGGCGGGTTCGTGATCCCGCAGGTGCTGAACGCGTCCAACACGGCCAGCGGCTCCTACACCCCGGCGTTCTACGGTTTCGTCGGAGCGTACGTCCTGATGCTGGCGGTCTGCTGGTTCTGCTACATCCGCAACGCCAATCGAAACGCGATGGGACACGTCTAACATGACCAACAGCGCCGACACGCACTGCCCTTACTGCGCCCTGCAGTGCGCCATGACGCTCACGTCTCCAGCGGGACTGGCCCCGGCCTCCAAGCCGGGGCCAGTCCCCGTGCCTGCCCTCCTGAAGGCCTCTGAACCGGCCTCCGCAACGGGCCCTGTCCTGGCAGCGCCCCTCGACGTCCAAGGACGCGACTTTCCCACCAACCGCGGCGGCCTGTGCCGAAAGGGCTGGACCTCGGCCACGCTCCTTAACCACCCGGGCCGGGTCACCGAACCCCTCCTCAAAGGGGCCGATGGCATCCACCGCCCCATCGGCTGGGACCAGGCCCTGGCCCTGGTCACGAAAGCCGTCCAGGACACGCAGACACGTTACGGTGCGGACGCCGTCGGCGTATTCGGCGGCGGCGGACTCACCAACGAGAAGGCCTACATGCTGGGCAAGTTCGCCCGGCTGGCCCTCGGCACCTCGCGCATCGACTACAACGGCCGGTTCTGCATGTCCTCCGCAGCAGCCGCCGGCATGCGGGCCTTCGGCGTTGACCGCGGACTGCCGTTCCCGCTCACGGACCTGGATACCGCCAGCACCATCCTGATGCTGGGCTCCAACGTCGCCGAAACCATGCCGCCGTTTGTGCAGCACCTCCAAGGTGCCCGCGACGCCGGCGGGCTGATCGTGGTTGATCCCCGCCGTTCAGCGACGGCAAAGTTCACGGCCGACGGCGGCGGCCTCCACCTCCAGCCCCTGCCGGGCACCGACCTCGCCCTCCTGCTGGGCCTCTCGCACGTGATCGTCCACGAAGGCCTGGCGGACGGCGACTTCATCGCGGCCCGCACCACCGGATACCAAGCGGTGGTGCGGAGCGTCAGCTCCTTCTGGCCCGAGCGGGTCCAGTCCATCACCGGCGTCCCGGCGGACCTCATCCGCGAAACCGCCCGCAGGCTTGCCGACGGCGCCCGCAAGGGCGGCAGCTACATCCTCACCGGCCGCGGCGTGGAACAGCACGTCGACGGCACCGACACCGCCACCGCGGCCATCAACCTCAGCCTGCTCCTCGGCCTGCCCGGCTCACGCCGCAGCGGCTACGGCACGCTCACCGGCCAGGGCAACGGCCAGGGCGGCCGCGAGCACGGCCAGAAGGCCGACCAGCTCCCCGGCTACCGCAAGATCACCGACCCCGCGGCCCGCGCCCACGTGGCCGGCGTCTGGGGCGTCCCGGTGGAAACCATTCCCGGCCCGGGCCTCCCCGCCGTCCAGCTGCTGAAGTCACTGGGAAAGCCCGACGGCGTCCGCTGCCTTTTGGTGCATGCCTCCAACATCGCGGTGGCCTCCCCCGACGCGAACGCCGTCATCGCCGGGCTCCGCAGCCTGGACTTCCTGATGGTCTGCGACTTCTTTATGTCCGAGACCGCCGCCGAGGCCGACCTCATCCTGCCGGTCCTCCAGTGGGCCGAAGAGGAGGGCACGCTCACCAACCTTGAGGGACGTGTCCTGCGCCGCCGCCGGGCCATCCAGCCGCCGGCCGGTGCCCGCAGCGAACTCTGGATCATGGCCCGCCTGGCCGAGGCACTGGATGCCCCGTCCACCTACAGCGAGGACCCCGAAACGGTGTTCGAGGAGCTGCGCCTCGCCTCCGCCGGCGGGCTGGCCGACTACTCGGGCATCGACTACGCCATGCTGGACCGCGGCGAGGCAGCCTACTGGCCGTACCCCGCAGGCAGCACCGGCACACCGCGGCTCTTCCTGGACAGCTTCCCGCACGCCGACGGGAAGGCGGTCATGACCGCAGTGACGCCGCGCCGCCGTCGTATACCCGCCGCCAACACTGATCCGGCGGCAAAGACCATGACCCTCATCACCGGCCGCCTCCTGGAGCACTACCAGTCCGGCACCCAGACCCGGCGGGTGTCCGAGCTCCTGGCCACCCAGCCGGAGGCCACAGTGCAGATCCACCCGGCCGCCGCAGCGGCGATGGGCATTGCAGACGGTGCCCTGGTGTCAGTGGCCAACGAACGCGGCGAGGTACTTTGCCGGGCGGAGCTCAGCACCGCCATCCGTCCGGAGACCGTGTTCCTGCCGTTCCATTTCCCGGAACTCGAAAGCGCCAACCGCCTGACGGAGGCCGCCACTGACCCCGTCTCCGGGATGCCTGAATTCAAGTTCAACAAAGTCTGGGTCCGGGCGGCCGCACGCAGCGAACCTAAGCGCAGCGAACGTCAGCACAGTGTTCTTCAAACAGCGGAGGCCTCATGAGCGAGCAGATTGTCATTGTCGGATTCGGCCCGGTGGCAGGCCGCCTGATCGATGAGCTCCTGCCTGCGGTCCGCGACGGGCATGTGAGCGTGACCGTGGTGGGCGAGGAAGCGGAGGCGGCCTACAACCGGGTCCTCGTCGCCGACCTGGGCGTGGGGCGCACCACCGCGGATGCGCTGGCACTCTCCGATGCAGCCGCCCTGATCGCCGAGGGCGTGGACGTGCGCCTGGGCGTCCGGGTCCGCCGCGTGGACCGGGCACGCCAGCAGGTGATCCTCACCGACGGCACGGCGGCCCACTACGAGCGCCTCGTCTTCGCCACGGGTTCCCGTCCCGTGATCCCCAACCTCACCGGCATCAACCCGGACCCGGCAGCCCCCGTCCTTCCGGCCGGCGTGACGGCGCTCCGGGACCTGCGCGACGCATTGGTCTTGCGCGCAGCCGTCGACGGCGGCAAGCGGGTGGTGGTGCTCGGCGGCGGCGTCCTGGGCCTCGAAACAGCCCTCGCCGCGGCCGAGGAAGGCGCCACCGTGACGGTGGTCCACAACGGCCCGCATCCGCTGGGCCGCAACATCGACCGCGGCGGCGGCGCGGTCCTCGCGGCCAGCCTGCGCCGCTGCGGCGTCCGGATGGCCGGCAACGCCCGGTCCACCGGGGTGGAGCACAACGCGCCCTACGGCGGCTTTTCGGCATTGCTGCTCGATGACGGTTCCGCGATCGACGGGGATCTCCTGGTCCTCTCGTGCGGCGTCCGGCCGCGGACCGAGCTCGCCGAAGGCTGCGGCCTGTCCACGGGTACCGGAATCCTCGTGGACCACCGGCTCCGCGCGCACCACGAGCCGCACATCTTTGCCATCGGCGACTGCGCCGAGGTGCGCTGCCCGGACCCCGCCTGCCATGAGTGCCGCACCGCGCAGGGCCCGTCCGGGCTGGTGGGACCGGGCTGGCGGCAGGCCGAATGGCTTGCCGAATACCTGACCCTGCTGGCCACCGGCACGCAGGACGAGGCCGACGCGCTGCAAGAACTGCCCCGGGAACAGGCCGGCGTGATTGTCCTCAAGGCACGTGGCATGAACATGGCAGTGGCCGGGGACAACGCGGCCGACCCGTGGGACGAGGAAGCCCTCACCGCCGGTGCCGTCAACGGCCGGCCGCGCCTGCAGATCGCCCAGTGGGCGGACCCCGAGCACGGCCGCTACGTCAAAATGACCACCCGCGGCGGAGTGCTCGAAGGCCTCGTGGCAGTGGGTATGCCGCGGACGGCAGCCGAACTGGTTGGCCTGTTCGAACGCGGGGCGGAACTGCCGGCGGACAGGTCCTTGCTGCTGCGGCTCGACGGTCCCGACCAGCTGGCCGGCTCCGGCCCTGCCGATCCTGCAGGCACGGTGTGCCGCTGCGCGGGTGTCAGCGGGACCAAAATCCAAGGGGCTGTTGAGGGCGGCTGCTCCACCGTGGCCGACGTATCCAAAGCCACCCGGGCCGGCACCGGCTGCGGCGGCTGCCATGACGACATCAAGGGGCTCATCGAAAAACACTTCCAGGCGGCTCCCGCCGCCTGAGGTGGCCCCCGGCCTCCGGACCGGGAAACGTGCCGATCAGAACTCGATGCCATGCGCCAGGGAGATGAGTTGGTCCTTGGTCTGTTCTGCGGTGGGCCCGGTCGGTGAGATCAGGACCTGCGCGACGATGGTCGCGATGTTCTGGCCCCGGACCGCGGAGATCGACAGGATGGTAATCGGGACGTCGCCGGCCGGACGGAGGGACTTGGGTCCGGCGGGTTCCGTTGTCATGAAAAAGAAGGCCCTGTCCCCAATGCCATCCAGCGGCTCGCCACGCGGGCCCGGGCCGGCCAGGGCCGGCGCTGCCCCCTTCAGGACCTCGATCGAGAAAATCATGGAGTCCGGACCCGGCGTCCCCAGCTCACCAAACGTGTAACGGCAGCTGACCTCGTTCGGGAGGATCTGCGGCGGGGACTTGGCCCCGACTGCCTGCTGTACCTGCTGGGGACTGACCAGGGCACAGACCGAGTTGTTTGTCGTGGCCGGCGGCCCCACGGGCGGAGCGGCAGGAACGTCCAGTGCTGTGCCGTTGCCCCAGCCGGCGTCCACTGCAGCCTGCGAGAGCGCCCGGCCCATCGCGTTGCCGTCCGGTACGCCGCCACCTGCCATCGGTGGTCCCGTCACGTATGGCATCTCGAGGACCTCATTGCCCCGGACGGCCGTCAACACCGCGTTCGCGGAGGCACCGGCGGCCTCACCGCGGAAGTATCCGGTCCACTGCAGGCAGGCGAAGTCGCCAATGCCCGCAACGGGTGAGCAGTCCGACGTCGACTCGCTTTCGAGATGTCGGACGCCGAGGCAGGGGACGTGAGGGCCACTGACAGGGCCGTCATGCCGGTATCGGATTTGCTGGAATAGATGCATTCATACGCTTTGCTTCCTGGCGGCTTGGCCGGGCTGTTCCGGCCCGCAGGCATGATCCCGGGCACAGCTTTGGCCGCAATCTCCGGGGTAATGAGATCGCAGGCCGGGCTCCCTGTGCCGGATGAGGGGGTGGCCGGGGACGACGGGCCGCCTTGGCCGGCGGGCTGGCCGCACCCTGCGAGGAAGAGGACGAGCAGCGCCATGAGCGTCACGCCGGCTCGGGGTGTCCGGAAGGGAATCGGCGTCAGCACGTTTGTCATGGCAATATTGTTCGGCTCTGCGGTGAGGGGGCCCAGAGTCCTAAGTACCGGGTATCGAGCCCCCACGTAACGCGAATCGTGCAAGCGACGCCCTGCCGGTAGCATCGGGGCCATGAATGCCGACGAAGACGACGACATCACCGAGGAACTGCTGGCTGACGCAGGCAAGCTGACCGGGCTGAGCCTGGAACTCCTGGGCCTTGATCCGCACCCCGATGACATGACCCCGGAACAGCGGCTCCAGTTCGGCCCGGAAGACCTGGCCGAGATGGCTGCGGTCCCAGCCGCGGACCGGCTAAAAGCTGTCAGCCAAACCCGCCTCCTGGCCGGCCTCCTCTGGAACTCGTCGGGCATTCTTCTTGACCAACTCTTCCACGATCTCGAAACACAGGCCGGCCTGGCTGCCGTCACCCCGTCCGGCATCGCCAAGTCCTACGTGCTGTCCTCCCTGCCGCCCCAGTTCGCGTCCAGTTACGACGCCGGGTTCACCCGGAAGTTCATTGTCGTCGCCTCGGACATAGCTGCCTCCCTTGGCCGCGGCTGGGCCGCACCCGGCTGCATCGCGGCCGAACTCGCCGTCCGCTGCCTGCTGGACCAGGCGGAAATCACCGAGGACATCTACGAACTGGATCTGCCGGAAGACTGGCGGGCACAGGTTGAGGAGGTCCTGCTCGAAGACGCGGACAGCGCAGCGTTGTACGCGGACGGCCCCGACGCTCCCGAAATTGACACCGACAAGCTGGGCTTCGAGCAGTGGTTCAAGCCCTTTGCGCCCGGACACACGGTCCCGGCCTACGCACGATCGTAAGTGGCCCTATGCCCGGTCCTGGCTGGACGGCTCAGCTAATCCTGCCAGGAAGTCTTCGGTAAAACGCTTCACGCCGTCCCACTCGGTATAAACGTAATCGCGGGATGTGTCGAGGTCCGTGGACCCTTTGTCCCTAACGATCTTCTTCATCAGCTGGCCTTTGAGAAAGTTGTACTGCGTATAGAGCAGCGCTCCCGGGAAGATCCCGACATGGGCCGGATGCCAGCCGGACTGCTCTTCGAACTCGGCCACATAACCTTCGGCGTTGTGCTCGTCACCGTGGGCGGCCAGGCTCACTGAAATCAGCGCGGACGGCAGCCGCTCAAGTTCGGCACGGTTTTTGCGGGCAAAATCGAGAACAAAGTTCTCGTGCTTGCCCATGTGCACGGACGCTGCCACGATGACGGCGTCCTGCCCGTCCGGGATGGTATCGCCGGAGTGTTTGAGGTCCACGGTTTCGGCTTCGTGCCCGTGAGCCGGATTACATCGGCAACGTACTCCACAATCTGGGCGGTCTGTCCTTCAACGCTCCCGTAAGGGATGTAGATCTTGGCCATGCTCCACTGTGTCCGCGCCGTCGGCGAGGAAGTAGGGCCGAACGTCCCCGTCGTTGCGAAACCGCGCCATCCTCTTGACGGGCCGCGGCCCGACGGCATGTGATGTACGAAGGCCCGGTCCGGTTCACCGTCCCACTGGCCGGTGTGGTACGACGTATCCCCCACGAAAGGACAGGACATGTCCCTGCTCGATGCCTCCCTCTGGGAGGGAAAGATCTACCTCAACGGCTGGCGCCCAGGAGGCGGCGGGACAGCCGACGCCGTCGAGCCAGCTACCGGCGATACGCTGGGGACCTATGGTCTCGCCTCCGTGGACGACGTCCGCGAAGCCGCCACAACAGCGGCAGCCGCCCAAAGGGACTGGGCGAAACTCAATCCCGAGGACCGCGCCGCCGTGCTGCGCCGCGCAGGGATGCTCTGGGAGGAGCACGCCGCCGAGGTCCAGGACTGGATCGTGCGTGAGTCCGGCGGCATCCCGCCCAAGGCTTGCGTTGAAACGCACACCGCGGCCAACGAATGCTACGACGCCTCGGCGTTACCCTCCCTTCCGGCCGGGGACGTCCTCACGTCTAACGAGAACCGCTGGTCCTTCGCGCGCCGGCGTCCTGTCGGCGTCGTGTCCGTCATTGCGCCGTTCAACTTCCCGCTGATCCTCTCCATCCGTGCGGTCGCTCCGGCGCTGGCGCTTGGCAACGCCGTGTTGCTTAAGCCGGATCCCCGCACCGCAGTCTGCGGCGGGGTCACCCTTGTCCGGATCTTCGAGGAAGCCGGATTGCCTCCCGGGCTCCTGGCACTGCTGCCGGGCGGGGCCGAGATCGGCGCCGCCGTCGTCGAGGCGCCGGAGGTCAGCGTCATCGCCTTCACCGGCTCGACGGCGGCCGGGCGGAAGATCGGCGAGACAGCCGGACGGCTGCTCAAGCACGCCCACCTGGAACTCGGGGGTAACAACGCGCTCATTGTGCTGCCTGGCGCGGACCTTGCCAAGGCCGCCTCCGCCGCGGCTTTCGGTTCCTTTATGCACCAGGGCCAGATCTGCATGGCCGCCGGTCGCCACATCGTCCACGAGGACATTTACGACAACTATGTCAGCGCTCTCGCGGAGAAGGCCACGCATCTTCCGGTCGGAGATCCAAAGAGCGGGAGCGTGGCGCTGGGCCCGATCATCGACGAAAAGCAGCTCCACCGGGTCGACTCGATCGTCCAAGACGCGGTACAGGGCGGGGCCCGGCTGGCAGCCGGCGGAACGCACGACGGCAGATTCTACCAGCCCACCGTCCTCGCTGACCTCGACGTGGCCAGCCGGGCGTGGAAGGACGAAATCTTCGGCCCGGTGGCTCCCGTTATGAAGTTCTCCACCGTGGAGGAAGCCGTGGCCCTCGCCAACGGCAACGAATATGGCCTCTCGATAGGCATCCTGGGCGAAGTGGGCATGGCGATGACCATCGCCGACCAGCTGGACTCCGGCAAGATCCACATCAATGAGCAGACAGTGTCCGATGAGGCAAACTCACCGTTCGGCGGCACTAAGAACTCGGGCAACGGCTCACGGATCGGCGGACACCACGCCAACATGGAGTCCTTTACCGAAATCCAGTGGCTCACGGTCCGGCCGGACATCGCCCCCTACCCGTTCTAGGACCCGTCCCAATTCCGGAGGCCAGGATGTGCGCTACATATGGACGTGCAGGCGCCGGGCCGCTTCCGAGATGGAGCCGCTGAGGGACGGGTAGACGGTGAAGGTGCTGGCGACGTCGTCCACGTGGAGTTTCTGCTTCACGGCGATGGAGATGGCGAAGATCAACTCAGAGGCGTTGGGCCCCACCACCACACCGCCGATGACGGTGCCGGATCCCTTGCGGGCAAAAATTTTGACGAAACCGTCCTTGGCATTGCGCATTTTGGCGCGGGCGTTGCTCTTGAGCGACAGCTTGATGATGTCAGCCTGGTACTTGCCGGACTGGATCTCTGCCTCGGTGACACCCACGTTGGCGATTTCCGGTGACGTAAAGATGTTGGATGACACCTGGTGCAGCTTGATGGGCATCACCGCGTCACCTAAGAAGTGGGCAATGGCGATCCTGCCCTGCATCGCAGCCACCGAGGCCAGCGCCAGGACGCCGGTGCAGTCGCCGGCGGCGTAGATGTTCGGCGCCGTGGTGCGGGAGACGCCGTCCACCTTAATGTGGCCGCTCTCGGTGACGGCCACGCCGGCTTCCTCGAGGCCGATGCCGGCGGTGTTGGGGATGGAGCCCACGCAGACCAGGCAGTGGCTGCCCGTGACCTTCGAACCGTCACCTAGGGTGACCACCACGCCGCCCTCGGTCCGCTCTACGGTCTCGGCCCGGGCACGGGACATGACCCGCACGCCGCGGCGCTCGAAGACTTCCTCCAGCACCACTGCGGCGTCGGTGTCCGACCCCGGCAGCACACGGTCACGGCTGGAAATCAGGGTCACTTTGGAGCCAAGACCGTTGTAGGCGGAAGCGAATTCCGCGCCGGTCACACCGGACCCCACCACAATCAGTTCCTCGGGAAGTTCGTCAAGGTTGTAGATCTGCGCCCAATTCAGGATGCGCTCACCGTCGGGCCGGGCCGTGGGCAGCTCCCGCGGGTGTGCACCCACTGCGAGCAGGATGGTGTCTGCCTCCACGGTTTCCGTGCCGTCCGCTGTCAGGACCTCGATGGTGTGGCTGTCCACCAGCTTGCCGGACCCGATCATGATGCGGATGTTCTGGTGCTGCTGCAGGCCGGAGGTGATGTCTTGTGACTGCTGGCGGGCCAGGCCAAGGAGGCGGTCGTTGATGTGTTTGAGGTCAGCGTGCATGACGGGCACAAAGTCGCCGCCGTCGACGTCGAACTTCACTCCCAGCTCCCCTGCCTCCCCGACGCGGGTCATCAGATCCGCCGTCGCGATCAGGGTTTTGGAAGGTACGACGTCGGTGAGCACCGCCGAACCGCCGAGTCCGGCACGTTCGATGATGGTGACCTGCGCCCCCAGGGAGGCTGCGACCATGGCGGCTTCGTATCCGCCGGGGCCACCTCCCAGGATTGCGATCCGGGGTGAGCTGAAGTCTGGATGCGTAGTCACAATCAACCATTCTCTCCCCAATTGCGCCGGGACATCAATAAAGTGCCTGATTCATGGGGCGGATTACCGGCGCCAGTGACGCTGTGCACAGGTGTGCCGGCACGATAGTTTGTACCAGTGAGTGATACAGACTTCCTGACCATGGACCCTTTCGACGCCGCGCGCGAGGCCGCTGAGTACATTGCCAAGAAGACCGGAGTAGCCAGCCACGACGTCGCCCTGGTTTTGGGGTCGGGCTGGGCCGAAGCCGCCGACCTGATCGGAGAGACCACCGCCACCCTGACCGCGGACGAGGTCCCCGGCTTCCATGCCCCGGCCGTGGTGGGGCATGTGGGCACCATCCGGTCAGTGCTGACCAAGGAAGGCAAACGCGCGCTGGTCCTGGGCGCCCGGACCCATTACTACGAGGGCAAGGGGGTCCGTGCTGTGGTGCATGGCATCCGGGCGGCGGCGGCCGCCGGCTGCAAAACCCTCGTCCTCACCAACGGCTGCGGCGGCATCAATGAAAGCTGGACTCCGGGCACGCCGGTGCTCATCAAAGATCACATCAACCTCACCGGCACGTCCCCGCTCGAGGGCGCCACGTTCGTTGACCTGACAGACCTTTACAGCTCTCGCATCCGGGACCTCGCCCGCGAAGTGGACCCTTCACTGGACGAGGGCGTGTACGTCCAGTTCTCCGGGCCGCACTACGAAACCCCGGCCGAAGTACAGTTCGCCAAGCGGATCGGCGCGGACCTGGTGGGCATGTCCACCGCACTGGAAGCCATCGCGGGCCGCCATGCGGGCATGGAAGTCTTCGGCATTTCGCTGGTGACCAACCTCGCTGCCGGCATCAGCCCCATGCCGCTAAGCCACCAGGAAGTGCTCGAATCCGGTCAGGAAGCCGGACCGCGCATTTCCAAACTGCTGGCCGGGATCATCGCAAAACTCTAAGACAACGCGGGGTCACTTAACGCTCAATTTCGGGCTTTTTTCGGGCGTTAAGTGACCCCGCGTTGGTTTGTTCGGGCGGGATTCCGCCGTCACCGGCGGGTGTCCGGGACCGTTCCGGGAGCAATGACGATAGCGTTGACCCCATGACGTCCACCGATGCCGCCTCCTTGTCCAGCCGAGCCCGTGAATGGGCGGCCAAAGACCCGGATCCGGCCACTGCCGCCGCGCTCACCGAGCTGCTGCAGCTGGCGGATGAAGGCTCCGCCGCCGCCAACCAGGAACTCGCCGACAGCTTCAGCGGCACCCTGCAGTTCGGCACCGCCGGCCTCCGCGCCGCCCTCGGACCCGGGCCAAACCGGATGAACCGCGTGGTGGTTCGCCGCGCCGCCGCCGGCCTCGCCGCCTTCCTGACCGACGCCGTCGGTAAGGCCGCGCCCGGAACCCGGCCGCGCGCCGTCGTCGGCTATGACGCCCGCCACAACTCAGACATCTTCGCCGAGGAAACGGCGGCAATCTTCACCGCTGCCGGGATTGACACCTTCCTGATGCCGGCGGCCCTGCCCACTCCCCTGCTCGCTTTTGCCGTGCGTGCCCTCGACTGCGACGGCGGCGTGATGGTCACCGCCAGCCACAACCCGCCGCAGGACAACGGCTACAAGGTGTACCTGGGCCGCCACGCCGTGGCGGAAAGCGGACGCGGAGCGCAGATCGTGGCGCCGTACGACGCCCTGATCGCCGAGCGGATTGAGGCGGTCGGCGCCCTGGAGTCCATTGCCCTCGCCGCTGACGGCTGGACCGTGCTGGACCCTTCTGTGGCCGCTGACTACGAACGCGCGACGGCGGCGCTCGCCGATCCTGCCCGTTTCCCTTCCCGCGACCTGCGGATTGTCCTGACCCCCATGCACGGCGTCGGCGGCGAAACGGCGGTGACAGTGTTGGCTGCCGCCGGTTTTGCCGACGTCACACTGGTGGCTGAACAGGCCGAGCCCGATCCGGATTTCCCCACGGTGAGCTTTCCCAACCCGGAAGAGCCCGGCGCCCTGGACCTGGCACTCGAGACCGCCGCCCGCCTCGATGCCGACATTGTCCTGGCCAACGATCCCGACGCCGACCGTGCCGCGGTAGCCGCAAAAGACCCGGACACCGGTGCCTGGCGCATGCTCCGCGGGGATGAGGTGGGGGCGTTGCTGGGGGCCCATATCGTGGCCCGTCTCGCGGCAGGCAGCGATCTTGCAGCAGGCAGTGCCGAACCGGACAACGCCGAAGCGCCCGACGGCGGCGAAACAGCGGGGGCCGAATCCGCCGGCGTATTCGCCAATTCCATCGTGTCCTCACGGCTGCTCTCCCGCATCGCCGCGGCGGCCGGCTACGCGCATGAGGAAACACTGACGGGCTTCAAGTGGATTTCCCGGGTACCCCGGCTGCTGTACGGCTACGAGGAAGCCCTGGGCTATTGTGTGGCGCCGGAGTTGGTCCGGGACAAGGACGGCATCTCGGCCGCCGTGCTCATCGCGGAGATGGCTGCCGCCGCCAAGGCTGCCGGCAAGACCATCTTCGACACGCTGGATGAGCTCTACCTCCAGCATGGACTGCACGCCAGCGATCAGCTGAGCATCCGGGTGGCGGACCTGGGCCTGCTTGATGCCATGATGAACCGCCTGCGCGTCACACCGCCCGAGTCCTTCGGTTCATCCGCCGTTGAGACCTCTGTGGACCTCGCCGAAGGGAGCGAACACCTGCCGCCCACCGATGGCCTGCTGTACCTGACCCGTGACCAGACCCGGGTCATCATCCGGCCCAGCGGCACCGAACCGAAGCTCAAGTGCTATCTCGAAGTCCTCCGCCCGGTGGAGTCAGCAGCCGAGCTTCCGGAGGCCCGGCAGGCGGCCCGGCTCGCCTTGGATGCGGTGATCGGCGATGTCCGCGAGGCCCTCGGCCTCTAGCGGTGCCTGCTAGACCTCGACTTCGATGAAACCGTCGGAAATGCGGGTCCGGAACGTTTCCAGGCGCACCGCCGCGGTCCCGAAGCATTCGCCGGTTTCGAGGTCATAAACCTCTTTGTGCAGCGGCGAGGCGATGGTTGGCCTGGTGCCCCGGGATCCCAGGATGCCGCGGGCCATCACGTGGGCACCGGTCGCCGGATCCCGGTGGGCCACCGCAAAAACCTCACTGGGGCCGGTCCTGAAGAGTGCTACCTGGCGGCCGGCGATGAGTGCTGCCTCGCCCCAGGCGAGCTCGAGTTCCGCCACAGCGCAAACCCGGTGCCAGCCGGTAGCGATCTCAGCGGTGTCGGCGGCGAGTGCCCCTAATTCCAGTGTTGCCGTCATAACCGGTTCAACTCCCCGTGCTTGTCTGTCTGATTTTTGGCCCACTTTTGTGTGCCCGTCATGACCTTCGTGGCCGTACTAACAACGTAGGCACCGGGTGTTTCAACGGCGTGCAGTGAATGTGTCCGGGGGGTAAAAGAGAACTCACCCAATCGGAAATGCGTTCGTGATGCAGAAGTTAAGCCCACGAAACAATTGGGAAACTGAAGCGAAACTGCGGCTGCCTAGTCTGAATGGACACTCGTCAGAGAAGGTCGCAGAACACCGTCTGCGGCCCATGCGAAAGGCCCACAGTGACCGAACAGACTTCAAGCACAGAGAACCCGCGCCGCGTCGTCGTCGCCGGTGGCGGCCCTGCTGCCCACCGCTTCGCCGATGCCATGCATTCCCGTGGCCTCGAAGGCTGGCATGTTACGGTCCTCACCGAGGAAGCCCACCTGCCGTACGACCGTGTGGCCCTCTCCAAGGCACTCACGGACACCGGCGTGGACCTGACGTTGGGTTCAGCGTCCATGTGGGACCACCCCTCATTGGAGCTGAAGACCGGCGAGCGCGTGGTGAAGATTAATGCCGAAGCCAAAACGGTGGAAACCGCTGCCGGCAGCACCGTCGGATACGACCACCTTGTGGTGGCCACCGGCTCGAATGCCGCCCGCCTGCCCATCCCCGGCAACGAACTCACGCACGTCTACCGCACGCTTGAAGACGTATGGGCCATCAACAAGACCATCGCCGGGCTCACCGAAAAGCTCGGCCGCAAGGTCAACGCCGTCACCATCGGTGGCGGCCTCCTGGGGCTCGAATCGGCTGCCGGCACCGAACAGCTCGGCGCCACTCCGATCGTCATCGACGGTTCGAAATGGCTGATGGCCACCCAGCTCGACGAAGGCGCGGGCCAGGCCATGGGCCGGCTGATCAAAGCCAAGGGCTTCGAAGTCCACGGCGGCGTCTACCCGTCGGAAGTCCTGTCGGACGACGAGGGCCAGGTGACCGGCGTCCTCATGGCCGACGGCCGCATCGTCGAGGCAGACATGGTCATCGTGGCCATCGGCGTCCGGCCCCGCGACGAACTCTTCCGAGCCGCCGACGGCGAAGAACAGGTCTTCAGCCTGGGCCAGCGCGGCGGTGTGGTCATCAACGACTACTGCGCCACCGAAGTGGACGGTATCTGGGCCATCGGTGAAGTGGCCAACTTCGAAGGCATGTGCCTGGGCCTCGTTGCCCCCGCCAACACCATGGCCGAGATCGTGGCCGACCGCCTGCACGGCGGCTCGGCGACTTTCCCCGGCTTCGACACCGCCACCAAGCTCAAGCTCTCCGGCGTGGATGTGGCCAGCTTCGGTGACGGCTTCGCCAAGACCGAGCACTCACTCGAGATCGTCTACGCCGACCCCGCCCGCGGCGTCTACCAGAAGATCGTCACCACCGACGACGCCAAGACCCTCCTGGGCGGCATCTTCGTGGGCGACGCCAGCCCTTACACCAGCCTCCGCCCGCTCCTGGGCCGCGAGCTGAGCGCGGAGCCAGGCGCCTACCTCACGGCGGCCGGCGGCGGCGACGCCCCGGAAACCGAACTCCCGGACGACGCCATCCTGTGCTCCTGCAACAACGTCGCAGCAGGCACCATCCGCGACACCATCAACGGCTGCGGCGCCTGCGACGGCAACGCTCCCGTCCAGGAGCTCGGCGAGCTCAAGGGCTGCACCCGCGCCGGAACCAGCTGCGGTTCCTGTGTGCCGATGCTGAAGAAGCTGCTGGAAACCGAGCTGACCAAGTCCGGCGTCGAGGTCTCCAAGGCCCTCTGCGAACACATCGAGCTCTCCCGCCAGGAACTGTTCGACGCCATCCGCGTCCTGGAACTGACCTCCTTCGAGGAGATCATGGCCAAGTACGGCACCGGGGCCGGCTGCGACATCTGCAAGCCGACCATCGCCAACATCCTGGCCAGCCAGAACGGCGCCTACGTCCTGGACGCCGGCCGAGGCACCCTGCAGGACACCAACGACCGCGCCCTCGCCAATATGCAGAAGGACGGCACCTACTCGGTGGTCCCCCGCATCGCCGGCGGCGAGATCACCCCGAAGAAGCTCGGCGTCATCGCCGCCGTGGCCGAGAAGTACAACCTGTACACCAAGATCACCGGCGGCCAGCGCATCGACATGTTCGGTGCCCGCCTCGAGGAGCTGCCGGAAATCTGGAAGGAACTGGTGGACGCCGGCTTCGAATCCGGCCAGGCCTACGGCAAGAGCCTGCGCACCGTGAAGTCCTGCGTTGGTTCCACCTGGTGCCGGTTCGGCGTGCAGGACTCGGTGGCCATGGCCATCCAGCTCGAACTCCGCTACCGCGGCCTCCGCAGCCCGCACAAGCTCAAGATGGGCGTCTCCGGCTGTGCCCGTGAATGCGCCGAAGCCCGCGGCAAGGATGTTGGCGTCATCGCCACCGCCGACGGCTGGAACCTGTACGTCGGCGGCAACGGCGGAGCCACCCCGGCCCACGCCCAGCTGCTCGCCAAAGACCTCGACGACGAAACGCTGATCAAATACATCGACCGGTACTTCATGTACTACATCCGCACTGCCGACCGCCTCCAGCGCACCGCGCGCTGGCAGGAAGAGCTCGACGGCGGCATCAAGCACGTCGAGGATGTGGTGGTCAAGGACACCTTGGGCATCGCCGAGGAGCTCGAGGCAGCCATGTCCAAGCACGTTGACACCTACGTGGACGAGTGGGCGGACACCCTGAAGGACCCCGAACGCCTCCGCCGGTTCCGGTCCTTCGTCAACGCCCCGGACCAGAAGGACGACTCCATCACCTTCGTCTCCGACGAACGTGGCCAGATGCGGCCGGCAACGCCGGAAGAAAAAGACCGCGCCAGCCAACAGCCCGTCCTGATCGGCGCTTCCATTCCGGTCCGTGCCCGCGACGAGAACGAGGGATAGCCATGCAGCTCAGCATTGATCTCACCGGCCGTGACGTCCTGGTTACCGGCTCCGACCACGCCGCCCGCCAAGCGGTGCACCGCTACGAAGCCGCGGGCGCCGTCGTCTACCGCCTCAGCACCCCGCAGGGTGCCGCGCATGACGGGCCGCTCCCCGAGCGGCCCTTCCTGGTGGCAGCGGTCGACGACGGCCAGCCGGGCTGGGAAGCCATGCTGGGCAGGTGCCACGCAACAGGCATCCCGGTGGCGGCCGAACCGGCCGCCGGCCCCGTTGGCCATGTCACCCTGGTGGGTGGCGGTCCCGGCACCACCGAACTGCTGACCGTCGCCGCCGTCAACGCCCTCCGCGATGCCGATGTGGTGTTCTACGACCGGCTGGCGCCGTGCCAGGACCTGCCAACCCTGACCTCGGCCGAGCTGGTGGATGTGGGCAAGAAGCCCGGCCACCACAAGGTTAGCCAGGCCGACATCGAAAAGCTGATGGTCGCCTCTGCCCTGGACGGCAACAACGTGGTCCGGCTCAAGGGCGGCGATCCGTACGTCTTCGGCCGCGGCGGCGAAGAGGTGGCCTCCTGTGTTGAAGCCGGCGTGCCCGTCCGCGTCATCTCCGGTGTCACCAGCGCAATCTCCGTTCCGGCCGCCGCCGGCATCCCGGTCACACACCGCGACGTCAGCCACATGTTCACCGTGGTCTCCGGCCACGCGCCGCTGACCGAAAAGGAACACACGCATCTGGCAGGTCTCGGCGGCACCATCGTGGTGCTGATGGGCATCGGCACGCTGCACCAGCTCGCCGCCGGGCTCCGCAAAGCCGGAATGCGCCCCGATATGCCCATGGCCGTCGTCGAACGCGGCTACCGTCCCGGCCAGCGCACCACCATCGCTGACCTGGGCACCATTACCTCGGCGGCCCTCGGGTGCAGCAACCCCGCCGTGCTGGTCATCGGCGAGGTGGTCCGGGTGGCTGAAGCAAACCGCGGACATGCTGAAGCAGCCGCAGACCTCGATAGGCTGGCGGCCTCGCTGCTGGGTTCGTGAAAGGATTGACCCCCATGAACGCACTGGCACCGGCAGAAACTCCGCAGGCTGAAGAAGCACCCGACGCCGCAGGCTCCCCGCTGGAGGGCTTCCGCATCGGCGTCACCTCACACCGGCGCTCCCGGGACCTGATCGAGGCGTTGGAACGCCGCGGCGCGGAAGTCCTGCACGCCCCGGCGCTGAAGATTGCGCCCGTGCAGGAGGACATCCGCCTCATCGAGGACACCAAGGCCATCATCGCCGCCCGCCCGGACATCTGCATTGCCACCACAGCGTACGGAATGCGCCGCTGGTGCGAGGCGGCTGATTCCTTCGGAATCGGGGAGGAGCTGCTGGAGACGCTGGGCGCATGCCGGATGTTCGTCCGCGGGCCCAAAGCCCGGGGTGCCGTCCGCGCAGCCGGCCTCGCCGACGTCGGCATCAGCAGCGACGAAACCACTGCCACACTGGTGGACATGCTGCTCACCGAGGGCGTGCGGGGCAAGACCGTAGCCGTGCAGCTCCACGGCTACACGGATGTGCGGCAGCTGGAACGCCTGCGCATGTCCGGTGCCACCGTCCTGACCGTGACCCCTTACCGGTGGGTGAAGCCCGACGGCGAAGACCGGCTTCCGCGCCTCATCGAGGCTGCGTGCAGCGGGAACCTTGATGTGCTCACCTTCACGAGCGCGCCCGCGGTTGACGCCATGTGGAGCACCGCGCACGAAATGGGCGTCTACAAGGAACTGATCCACAGCCTCAAGACCAACGTCACCACCGCTGTGGTTGGCCCCGTGACAGCGCAGCCACTCCTTGACGCCGGCGTTACTCCGCTCATTCCCGAGCGGTTTCGGATGGGTGCCCTGATCCGGCTGGTGTGCGAGCACCTCGCCCTGAACCACGTCCGCCGCCTGGACACCGGGTCCGGCAACATCGAGTTGCGCGGCCGGAGCCTGCGCGTGGACGGGCAGCCTGTTGAGCTGGCTCCGGCGCCGCTGCTGCTGATGCGTGCCCTGTTGGGGGCTGGCGGGGCGGTACTGTCCCGGGAAGCGCTTTCGGACCTGCTCGAACTGCGGGGCTCAGTCCACGCCCTGGACATGACCGTCAGCCGGCTCCGCTCCTCCTTGCCGGACGGCCGCCTCGTGGAAACAGTGGTCAAGCGGGGGTACCGGATTCGGGTGTGACCCACGGCATTACTGGCGGGTAAACATTGGCGAACGCACCCCGTTCAACCGGCAATGACGGGGAAACACGTTGGAAAAAAGGGCCGCCTACGCTGGCACCATCACGAAGTTCCGGCCGTTCAACGGCCGCCAGCGAAAGGGCCAGCACATGTCCACTCCGGCATCCTCCATGTCCACCTCCACCGCTACCCGCATTGTCATCGCAGGCGCAGGGCCCGCTGCCCAGGCACTCGTCAGCCAACTGGACCGGGCCCGGTTCGCCGGCACCATCACGGTCCTCAGCAACCGCGACGACGCCACTTTGGAACTCCTGGAACTGGCCACCCTCCCCCAGGTCTCGCTCCGGTGCGGCCAGCCCGCCAGCTTCATCGAGCCGGAAACGCGGACAGTGACCACCGCCGACGGCATGGAATTCGGCTACGACCACCTGGTGATCGCCACAGGTTCAGCACCGGAGCAGGCCCCCGTGGAGGGTGCGGACCACTGCCTGAGCTACTCCACCATTGACGACGCCGCCCGCATCGGGTCAGCTGTCAAGGACCTGGGTAAGGAACTGGGCAGGCGTCCGCTGGGAATCCTGGTGGGCACCGGTGCGGCGGCCGGGCAGGCCGAGGCAGTGCTCCGCTCCGGCGGCGTCCGGCCCGTCCGGACCACCGTGCGGCCTGCGGCCGTGACACCCCGGACGTCCGGCCCGGGGGTGCAGTCCGCCGGGATTGTCTTTCCGGACGGCAGCACCATGAACGGCGACCTCGTGGTTCTAGCCGAGGAACGGGTTTCCCTCGACGGACTCGCTGCCAGCGCCGGGCTTCGGACGGCGCCCGGCGGCGGGATCGCCATCAGCCAGGATTTCCGCACCTCCGTGCCCGGGATTTGGGCAGTCGGGGACGCCGCAACGTTCGACGGCGTCAGGCTGGGACTGCTGGTCGCCGCGGCTTCCGCGGCCGGTGCCTGCGCTGCCCAGCTGATGTCGGCGTCGTCCTCTGACGCTGTCCTCCAGGCAGCCGCCTGAGCGGCCCCCCTGCTGGCAGATCGCGGGTGCCGCTATGACAAGATGGTCATCTGAATGGCCACGCACTCCGTGGCTCCAGCGGCCCACAAGGCCACGAGGGAAGGACCATCATGAGCAACGAAGCCACTTCTGCCGGCCAGCGCGGAGCTGGTACGGACTCAACGCCGGGCAACATCGCGTCCTACATCGACCACACGCTGCTCAAGCCTGAAGCCAGCGAAGCGGATATCCTCAAGGTGTGTGCCGAGGCCGCCGAATATCACTTCAAGTCTGTCTGCGTGAACCCCGTGTGGGTCAAGACGGTCAAAACCGCACTCAAGGGTTCCGGGGTGCTGACGTGCTCAGTGATCGGCTTTCCCTTGGGGGCGACTCCTACCGATGTCAAGACCTTTGAAGCCCGCGGTGCCGTGCTGGACGGGGCCGACGAAATCGACATGGTCATCAACATCGCAGCCGCGCGGGCCGGGGACAAGGGCGCCATGGTGGACGATATCTCCGCCGTCGCCGAAGCCGTCCACGCGAGCGGCGCCATCCTGAAGGTCATCATCGAGACGGTGTTTCTCTCCGACGACCAGAAGGTCCTGGCCTGCCAGGCAGCAGTTGAGGCTGGGGCGGACTTCGTTAAGACCTCCACGGGGTTCAACGGCGGGGGCGCCACTGCGGACGACATCACCCTGATGCGCCGGGCTGTCGGCCCTGAGCTGGGCGTCAAGGCCTCCGGCGGGGTGCGTTCCCTGGCGGACGCTCAGGCTATGATTGCTGCAGGTGCAACACGTATTGGTGCCAGCTCCGGCATTGCGATCGTCAAGGGTGAACAGGGTTCAGCCGGCTACTGACGCCGCCCGGAGCCGCCACAGATTGAGCCCCGCGGGGCCGAGGAGGAACGAATGTCCAGCAAGACCACAGCGTCAGGCAGTGTCAGGGTGCAGACCCCGGAGAACGAAAACAACCTGGCGGGCAGCATCGTCCTGTTCGTGGTCATGATGGCCCTGTTCTTCGGCGCCCTCTACTCGCTCTCCTTCCTCACGCTGGGCAACCCCTGGCCGATGGCCGCCTGCCTGATCCTGTTCGCCCTGGCGTTCTGGATCCCGCAGACCATCACAGGCCGCTCCGACACAGCCGGCGGGAAATAAAGCCCTACCGCTTTAAGACCAACGCGGGGTCACTTACTGCCTATCCTCAGGGGATTATTGGGCATTAAGTGACCCCGCGTTGGTTTGTTTAAGGGTGGATAACGTTGACCACCGCAGCGAGGACTTCCGGCCCGTGCTGCCGGGCCACTGCCCAGGCGGCAACGCACATTCCCACCATGGCGTAGGCGCTCACGGGGATTAGCACCAGCCATTCCCTTCGTGACCCGGCGCGGCCCAGCAGCGGCAGGGAAAACGCCCCGTTGGCTCTCCAGACGTCGTTGAGCACCGGGAGTTTGCGCAGGAACCGCGGCGGCTTGACGACGATCGGCCAGAGCAGCGGCACTCCCCCTGTGGTGATCATGTCCCCCACGATGTGGACCACAACACCGGTCAGCATGGACACCGGCAGCCACGTCCATTGGTGCGGGGCGAACCACGTCACCAGTCCGGCCATGGTCAGGCCGAAGATCCAGTTGCTGATGAAACCGGACTTGGGGAACAGCTTCAGCGCCTTGGCCGCAATGTTGATCATAAACATGCACAGCAGGCCGGCGCCGACGGACAGCAGGCCCCAGCCGGTCTGCACCTGGATCTGGCCGGCCATCATGGCCAACACTACGAAGAAGGCCGCCCCAAGAATGGAGTGCGTTCCCTGCCGGTGCCCGCCGCTGGCGTTCTCAATCCCCCTGGCGATGACATTGGACAGCGGCGGCAGCGAGTTCGCCACCGTACTGTGCCGGTGGTCCCAGTCGCACACCAGGGCTGTGCCCGCCGTCGCCATGCCCCCGATCAGGATTCCGGTGGCGTCCAGCGGATACCAGCCCAGGGTGTATGGCCCGGTCGAGGCAATAGCTACCCACGCCGCGGCTCCAGACGCGGCGTGATGTCCTCCCATCAAAGCTCAGCCCACCGCCAGCGGGGCGTCGGAGAAGATGTTCCTGATGACCCCGTTGGCCCATTCCAGGATTTCGGCGTCCTGCAGGTCCCGCCCGCCCACCCGGGCCGTCTTCGGTTTCGGAATCAGTACCGCGTCCAGGGCCGGCTTGGACTGGGAGCCCGGATACATGCGTGTGAGCCGCATGAGCTTGGACTCCGGCAGCTGGGCCGGGGAGAACTTGATGAAGTTCCCCTGCAGCGCGACATCGGACAGGCCCGCTTCCCGGGCGCCCACGCGGAAGCGCGCCACGGCAATCAGGTTCTGGACCGGCAACGGAGGCTCCCCGTAGCGGTCCACCAGCTCGGCCAGGACTTCTTCGATGGCTTCGGTGGTCAAGGCCGAAGCCAGCTTGCGGTAGGCCTCCAGGCGCAGCCGCTCCCCCGGCACATAGTCGTGCGGCAGGTGGGCATTCACCGGCAGCTCGATCTTCATCTCAGCGGCCTTTTCCTCGGCGTCGCCGCGGTAGTCAGCCACGGCCTCGCCCACCAGGCGGATGTACAGGTCAAAGCCAACACCCTGGATGTGGCCGGACTGCTCGCCGCCCAGCAGGTTGCCGGCACCCCGGATCTCGAGGTCCTTCATCGCCAGCTGCATGCCGGCACCGAGCTCGTTGTGCGTAGCCACGGCCTTGAGGCGTTCCAGCGCCACCTCGCCCAGCGGCTTCTCGGACGGGTACAGGAAGTAGGCGTAGGCGCGTTCACGGCCGCGCCCCACACGGCCCCGGAGCTGGTGCAGCTGGGACAGCCCGTATTTGTCCGCGCCGTCCACGATCAAGGTGTTGGCATTGGAAATGTCCAGGCCGGTTTCGATGATGGTGGTGCACACCAGCACGTCAAAGCGCTTCTCCCAGAAGTCCACGATGATCTGCTCCAGCCGGCTCTCGGACATCTGCCCTTGCGCCACCTCCACCCGCGCTTCCGGAACCAGTTCACGGACCTTGGCCGCCGTCCGCTCAATCGTGGACACACGGTTGTGAACCAGGAACACCTGGCCTTCGCGCATCAGCTCACGCCGGATGGCAGCCGAGGTCTGCTTGTCCGTGTACGGGCCCACGTAGGTCAGCACCGGGTGGCGTTCCTCCGGCGGGGTGGCCAGCGTGGAGGTTTCGCGGATCCCGGTCAGCGACATCTCCAGCGTGCGCGGGATGGGCGTGGCACTCATGGCCAGCACATCCACGTTGGTGCGCATCTTCTTGAGCGCCTCTTTGTGCTCCACGCCGAAGCGCTGCTCCTCGTCCACGATCACCAGGCCAAGGTCCTTGAACGCGAAGTCCTTGGACAGCAGCCGGTGCGTGCCGATCACCACGTCCACGGAACCGGTCTTGACGCCCTCCACGGTTTCCTTGGATTCCTTGGCGTTCTGGAAGCGTGACAGGGCCTTGACCCGCAGCGGAAATCCGGAGAAGCGCTCGGTAAATGTCTCGTAGTGCTGCTGTGCCAGCAGTGTGGTGGGCACCAGGACCGCCACCTGCTTGCCGTCCTGGACGGCCTTGAACGCGGCACGCACGGCGATCTCGGTCTTGCCGTAGCCCACGTCGCCGGAGACGAGGCGGTCCATGGGGATCTCGCGCTCCATGTCCGCTTTGACCTCGTTGATGGTGGTCAGCTGGTCCGGCGTTTCCACGTACGGGAAGGCTTCCTCCAGCTCGCGCTGCCACGGCGTGTCCGGGCCGAAGGCGTGGCCGCGGGACGCCATCCGCGCGGAGTAGAGCCGGATGAGTTCGCCGGCGATTTCCTTGACGGCCTTGCGGGCCTTGGATTTGGTGCTGGCCCAGTCCGAGCCGCCCATCTTGCTCAGTGCAGGGGTATCGCCGCCCACGTAGCGGGTCACCTGGTCCAGCTGGTCGGTGGGGACAAAGAGCCTGTCCCCCGGGGCGCCGCGCTTGGACGGGGCGTACTCGAGCACCAGGTACTCCCGCACGCCGTCCCCGCCGCCCGCGACCTTGCGCTGGATCAGCTCAACAAAGCGCCCGATGCCGTGCTGTTCATGCACCACGTGGTCACCGGCCACCAGTTGCAGCGGGTCCACGGCGTTGCGCCGCTTGGACGGCATGCGCCGCATGTCTTTTGTGGAACCAGCGGAGGTCCGGCCCAGCAGGTCCGCCTCGGTGAGCAGCCCCAGTTTGAGGCTGTCCAGGACAAAACCGCGTCCGACGGCGGCGGTGGTCACCTCGATGATGCCCGCCTGTGGTTCCTTGTCCAGGGTGTCCACGCGGGCACAGGGGATGTCGGCGTCGTGGAACAGTTCGGCGAGCCGCTGGGCCGGACCGGGCCCCTCCGTGACCACCACAATCCGCCATTGGTCCCGGACGTGCGAGCCGATGAATTCCATCATTTCGGCCACGTCGCCCTGGTACCCCCGCGGTTCCCGGGCATGCAGGTTCAGGACGTCGATTTCCGGCAGCAGCTCCTCGTCGGTGGCCAGTGACGTGATGGACCACCAGGACACGGCGTGTTCGAGCGAAGAGCTGCGGGTTTCGGCCAGCGAGCGGAAGCTGGCGGAGTGCAGGGCCTCTGAAGCCTGGGCGCTCAGATCCAGGGGCGCAGTTCCGCCGTCGGACGCGGTGGACCAGGCGGCTTCCAGGAACTCCTCGTTGGTGGCTGCAAGATCATGCGCACGGGTACGGACCTTTTCGGGTTCGATGACCACCGAGATCGACCCTGCAGGCAACTGCTCGACGAAGGGAACCATCGAGTCAACCAGCACCGGCGCGAGGGACTCCATGCCTTCCACGGCGATTCCGCCGGCGATTTTCTCCAACATGTCCGCTGCCGCCGGAAGCTGTGTCTTCAGCGTCGCGGCCCGTGACATCACCGACGGTGTGATCAGGATCTCGCGGCACGGGGGCGCGTGGAGTTCAGTGGGGTGGTGGATGCCGGGGGCCGAGAGCGAGCGCTGGTCCGCGACGGCGAACCAGCGCATCTGGTCCACCTCGTCACCGAAGAACTCCACCCGGATGGGGTGGTCCTCGGTGGGCGGAAAGACGTCGATGATGCCGCCGCGGACGGCAAACTCGCCGCGGTGGGTGACCATGTCCACGCGGGCATAGGCGGCATCGGCCAGCCGGCGCACAACGTCAGTGAAAGGGATGTCCTGGCCAACCTTCAGGGTGACCGGAACCAGTTCCCCCAACCCGGCCACGATCGGTTGGACCACGGCACGGACCGGAGCCACAACCACCCGGAGCGGACCCGCCGGCGAGCTTTCCGGGTGCGCCAGCCGCCGTAGGACGGACAGCCGCCGCCCTACTGTATCCGAACGGGGTGAGAGCCGTTCATGCGGCAGCGTTTCCCAGCTGGGAAACTCGGCCACCGAATCGGCCGGCAGGTAGGCGCGCAAGGCAGCCGTCAGGTCTTCGGCCTCCCGTCCGGTAGCGGTGACAGCGAGCACCATCGCGGGGATCCCGCCGTCGGGCGTTCCTTCGGGGGTGGCGGCGGCCAAACCGTCGGCCATTTCTGCGAGCAGGGCGGCGCGGAGTCCTGCCGGTGCGCTGATCTGGTAATCCTGGCCGCGGACATCGAATCCCCGTCCTGCCTCGGCCTTGACCCGGGCAAACGTCCGGTCCTCGGTCAGTGCTTGGCGGAGTCCAGCCAGCGACGGGCCGGGATGGGAGGGACCGGTGCGGGAGGCGCTCGGGCTCATGGCAGAAACTCCTGTGGTGTTCAAGGCCTGTGGTGTTCAGGGGAAGCGCAGGCAACACGAAAAGCCGAAATTCGCTGCGAATACCGGGTAATCCCAGCCTACCGCGCTGCGCGCCGGACTAAGCTTTCAGGATCCACTGCCGTCCGGACGCACGGCCGCTCCGAATGCCAAAGTGATAGCGCTCCGAATCGCCGCCCACAAAAGGAGTCACATGCCCGACACCACCGAATCCTTACCTCGCACCGAGGCCCGCACCGTCCTGGTAACGGGGGCCACCGGCTATATCGGCGGCCGGCTTGTTCCGCGGCTGCTTGAGGCAGGCCACACCGTAAAGGTCCTGGTCCGGACTCCAGCCAAGATCGCGGGCGTGCCCTGGCTGGAGGACGTGGAGGTGGTTCAGAGCAGCCTGGACGACGCCAGGGCCCTCCGCGACGCGCTTGCCGGCGTCGACGTACTGTACTACCTGGTGCACTCCATGGCCGCCGGTTCGGGCTTTGAGTCCAAGGAGAAAGCCATGGCCCAGACCGCTGCCCAGGCGGCGGCTGAGGCTGGCGTGGACAGGATCGTCTACCTCGGCGGCCTGCACCCCGCCGATGTGGAACTGTCCACTCACATGCGGTCCCGCGAGGCGGTTGGCAAGGTGTTCCTGGACAGCCCGGTGGACGCGGTGGTCTTCCAGGCCGGTGTGGTGATCGGATCCGGTTCTGCGTCCTTCGAAATGATCCGGCACCTCTCCGAAACCCTTCCGCTGATGCCGGCACCGAGTTGGGTGCGCAACAGGATCGAGGCGATTGCCGTCCGGGACGTCCTGTACTACCTGGTCAGCGCAGCCTCGCTGACCGGACACGTGAACCGCACGTTCGATATCGGCTGCCGCCAGGTCCTGACCTACGCGGGCATGATGAAGGAGTACGCGGCCGAAGCCGGACTGCCGAATCGGGTGGTCCTGGCACTGCCGGTTCCCGCGCCCAAACTTGCGGGGCTGTGGGTGGCCCTCACAACACCCATCCCCCTGTCCATGTCGTTGCCGCTGGTCCAATCGCTGCAGCACGACGCCGTGTCCCGGGAGCACGACATCGACTCCGTCATTCCCGTGCCGGAGGGCGGCCTGACTACGTACCGGCGCGCGGTGGCCCTGGCCCTGGGCAAGGAGCGTGACGGCCAGGTGGAGACCACCTGGGCCAGCGCCGGCGTGGACGCCGATCCCCTGCCCAGCGACCCGGACTGGTCAGGCCATAAGGTCTATATGGATGAGCGCACTTTCCACGGGGACGTTGACCCCGCACACGTGTGGACAGTCATCGAGGGAATCGGGGGCCGCAACGGCTGGTATTCCCTGCCGCTGGCCTGGCGGGTCCGCGGCTGGCTGGATAAGCTCACCGGCGGCGCGGGGCTCCTGCGGGGACGCAGGCACCCCGGGAACCTGGCCCCCGGCGAGGTGGTGGACTGGTGGCGCGTGGAGCGGATAGACCGCGGCAAACTCCTCCGCCTGCGGGCAGAGATGCGCGCGCCGGGGCGTGCCTGGCTTGAGTTGTCCGTAGAGCCCGACGGCGGCGGGAGCCGCTACCGGCAGCGCGCCATCTTCTTCCCCAAAGGCCTCAGCGGGAGGCTCTACTGGCTCGCCGTCCTGCCCTTCCACAGCCTCATTTTTCCGGCAATGGCACGGAACATCACCACTGCAGCACAAAAGATCGCCGACGCCGAGCGGGCAGAGGCCGGTTCAATGAACATGCCCGGCGCCCCGTAGGATGTTGGGAGCAAAAAGCGTACAGACCCCGTATCACTGGAGGATCCATGGCACTGAGTGCAACCACCACCCTTCCGCATGCCGTTGACAGCGTCGCAGCCGTATTCATCAACGAAGACTTCCAACGGCACACGAGCGAATACGTCGGCGGCACGCTCGAATCCTTCGCCGTGGACGGTGACGTTGCCGGGGCTTTCAGCACCACTTCGGTCCGGACCCTGCCCACCACGCGTCTGCCCGAAATCGCCCGCAAGTTCGTCGGCGAAAAGCTCACGGTGACGCAGGTGGAGAACTGGGACGCCCCCGCCGCGGATGGCTCCCGCCAGAGCAACATCACGCTGAAAATTGCCGGCGCTCCGCTCGACGTGACCGCGGTCCAGCGGCTTATTGCCGAGGGCGGCTCCACCAGGGTGGAGCTCGAGGGCAACGTGACCTCGTCCGTGCCGTTCCTGGGCGGCAAAATCGCCGAGGCCGCGGAACCCATGGTGTCCAAGGCTTTGAACATCCAGTCGCAGCAGGCCCAGGCCTGGCTCGAAAGCCACTGAGTCAATGCAGCTTCCCTTGTTTGCCGCCTTACTGCTGATCATCGCCGGCGTCTGGTCGCTGGTGGTCTGGCCGCAGTTCCTGCGCCGGGTCATGAAGGATCCACGGGCTCGCGACGCCAACGGCAAAGCAACGAAGTTCCTCACGGTCCACGTGGTGCTCGTCAGCATCTCCATGGTGTTGGGAGCGGCCACCGCCGTGATCGGCATCGTCGGGCTGCTGGGCTGACTCCCAGGCTGTCTGCAGCGGATAACGCAGGCGCTTCCCCTGCCGGAGGGCAGCGGAAGCGCCTGTTTGTTTAAGCGGCCTGTGCTGTCCAAGCGGCCTGTTCTGTCTAAAACGCCCCCAGTGGGGCCTGGGTTATGCTGCTTGGTTGAGCGCGTCTTCGGCAGCCACCCACGAAATCATGGCGCACTTGACGCGTGCGGCGTAGCGGGCCACACCCTCGAATGCGGCCGCGTCACCGAGGATCTCCGGATCCGCGTGGACTTTCCCACGGGAGCGGAGGACTTCCCGGAAATTGCCGATGATCGCGTGGAGTTCGTCCACGGTCAGCCCCTCCGCCAGCTCGCTGAGGACGGAGGCTGACGCCATGGAGATGGAACACCCCGCTCCGTCCCAGGAAATCTGCGCGACCTTGCCGTCTTCCACCGCGACGCGAAGGGTGACTTCATCCCCGCAGACAGGGTTCAGCTGGTGCGACTGTCCGGTGGTCGCGCCCTGGGGTGCGTCCACGCCAGCCAGGCCGCTGCCGTGGCGGGCCTTCGAATGGTCAAGGATGATCTGTTGGTACAGCTGGTCAAGGCTCATATTCGGTATACCTTCGGGTGGCCGCGTCAGACGCGGAAGTAGGAGCGGACGCCGGCAACGGCCTCGAGGAACGCATCGACGTCGTCGGTGGTGTTGTATAGGTAGGCACTGGCCCTGGTGGTGGCCGTCAGGCCCAGGCGGCGGTGCAGCGGCTGGGCGCAATGGTGACCCACCCGGACGGCGATGCCCCGGGAATCCAGGAACTGCCCGACGTCGTGCGCGTGCACACCTTCGACGTCGAATGCCGCCAGGCCGATCCTTTCCTGACCAGCGGCGGGCCCCAGGACGCGGATTCCGGGAAGGGCTTCCAGACCGGCCACCATGCGCTGGCCCAGCTCCATCTCCCAACGGTGCACGCGCGCCAGTCCCGTTTCCGTGAGGTAGCTGGCGGCGGCGGCCAGGGCTACGGCCTGGGAGATGCGCTGGGTACCGGCTTCGAAGCGTTGCGGCGAAGGCAGGTACTCGGCCCGCTCCATGGTCACGGTGGTGATCATGGAACCGCCGGTGAGGAACGGCGGCAGCACATCCAGAAGGTCCTGCTTGCCGTACAGCACCCCGATTCCGGTGGGTGCGAGCATCTTGTGGCCGGAGAAGACTGCGAAGTCGACGTCGAGGTCCTTGACGTTCAGCGGCAGGTGGGGCGCGGACTGGCAGGCGTCCAGCACTACCAGGGCTCCGGCCGCCCGGCCCAGTGCCACAAGCTCGCTGACAGGATTGATGGTTCCCAGAACATTGGACGCGTGGGTGAAGGCGAGGACCTTGGTTTTGCATCCCAGGATCTCAGCCGCGACGTCCAGGCGCAGGGCTCCGGCGTCGTCGATGGGGATGTACCGCAACGTGGCGCCGGTACGGAAGGCGAGTTCCTGCCAGGGGATCAGGTTGGCATGGTGCTCCATTTCGGTGACCACGATCTGGTCCCCCGGGCCGACAGCCAGCTCCCGCAGCCTGGCATCGCCGCGGCCTTGGGCGGACCACAGTGCGGCATTGGAGAGTGCATAGCTGACCAGGTTCAGGCCCTCGGTGGCGTTGGAGGTCCACACGGTTTCCGCGTAGTCGGCCCCGATGAAGTCCGCCATGGTCTGACGGGCCTCTTCGAAGACTTCGGTGGCCTCGACCGCAAGGTGGTGTGCGCCGCGGTGCACGGCTGCGTTGCGCTGTTCGTAGAACTCCTGCTCAGCCTCGATAACGCTCAAAGGATTCTGCGACGTGGCGCCAGAATCCAGATACACCAGGGGCTGGCCGTTCACCAGCTGGTCCAGCACCGGGAAGTCATTCCTGATTCGGAGTACTTCGGCGTTGTCCATGGCCGGAACGGCATGTTCCCCCCCCCCCCCCCCCCCCCGCCACAGTGGCTCCGGGCTTCAGCCCGCGGATAAGAGGGCCGGCGACGGCTGGGGGGAGAGCCTCGGTCTCAGAAGACTCTGACGTCGCCGGCCCAGTCTCGGTCCGGCCCGGGGGCCGGAAAGTTTGCATTAAGACAGGACCTGGAAAGTCTGATGGTGGGAGTAGGAGGGCTTTCGCCGCTCCTTCCTCCCGACTCAAGTTAATCGCACGCCGACCCGGACGGCACGAGTAGGCAGTACTCTACTTCGACGGTATGGCTACGGGGTCAGGCCCGGCTGATACGCGCATTCCAGAAGGGGGTCCACTCGAACGTAGCCCTCGCACTGCAGGGAAGCCGGCTTGGAACGGGGCAGGCAGCAAACCGAAAGGACTCGGGCGTCCAGAACAGGCCAGAGCGTGCGCCGGAGCGAGCGAAAAGAAACGTGCTGCGGAGGACTTAGTGGGGCTGACTAGGGCTTAGTGGGGTAAGGCCGTGGACAGTTCGTCGCGGCTCCGTACTCCGAGTTTCACGTACGTGCGGTACAAATGGCCCTCCACTGTCCGTACGGAGACCATGAGCCGCTGGGCGATTTCCCGGTCCGTGAGGCCCTGGACTGCCAACTCCACAATGTCCTGTTCGCGGCGGGTGAGGCGCACCGTGGGCGCCGCGGCGATGAACTGGCCTTCCCGGAACCGCTCACCAAGTTCGTGGTCACATTTCTCCCGCAGGGCCACCGCTTGGCGGGACCGACGGCGTTCACCGGCTGCTTCGAAAACGGAGCTTGCCCGCGCGTACGCTTCCCTTGCCAGATTGACGAAGCCCTCGTTTTCCAGCCGGGCCGCCATCTCCATGAGGGCGTCGGCGTCGGCGGATTCCCAATGCTCCGCGAGGGAGTGCATCGCCGCAGCCCAGCGGCCTTGGACATTGCCTGCCAGGTTGTGCACTAAGGGGACCACCGAATGATCGCCCAGGTCCCAGCAGAGCGCCAACAGTTCCAGCAGCGTGCCGCAGCGGGCTGAGACTTCCGGGGTGGTGGCCAGGGTATGGAGGGACGCCAGTCCCTTCCCATCACGGGCCACATACTCAGAACCCGCCGCGGCGTAGGCCGTTGCGAGCAGTTCCTGGCTGGCTGAACCTTGAGGCGCGTCCTTGTAATCCAGCTCGAGCCTGCTGGATTGGGCAGCGTCACCCAGCCTCGCGGCCACATAGAAAGCCAGCGCAGATCCGAATCGGAACACCTGCAAGGGATCGTTGAGCCTCAGGGTCTCTACCGCAGGCAGCAGCGTCTGGTAAGCGCGTTCGATCCGCCCCTGCCGCAGCAAGGAATACCCGCGCAGCACTTGGACGCTGCCGGCGAAAGCTGCTGCATTCCGGGGCTGACCTGCCACGTAATCCACCAGCTCACGCTCTGCCGACTCCCAGTCCCCCAGGGCCAGGTAGTCGGCCACCAGACGGACCAGGACGAACTCATTGAAGAAAAACACACCGGTTTCCAGCGCAGCGAGTTCCGAAGCCGCCAGCAGCCCGGCATCGAGGCCTTCGACGGCGCGTCCGGCTGCAGCGTGGGTGTGTGCCAGCAGGGCGGTTCCCACCGTGCGAAGAGCATGGTCGGTAACGCTGGCGGGGTTCCGGATCCGGAGGTCCCGGACCTCGCTGTCCAAGGCCGCCCAGTTCCCGGCTTCGCCGAATTCCAGCATGCGCAGCAGCTGCTCTTGCCAGGGCGTACCTGTGTCTGCGCCAGTTTCAGGACCGGCAGTTTCTACGCCGGCGCTGCGGAGCGCCTCGCGGGAGTCGGCCGCGAACACTGCCAGTGGTGTTCCCAAACCTTGATGGACAAGTGCCCTGAGCATCAGGGCGGGGGCGGCCGCGGGGCTGGCTCCCAGCGGCAGCCAGCATCCGTCCAGGTGCTTTGCCGCACCGGCGTAGTCACCCTCGTTGTACAAAGCCCTCGCTTGAATGGCATGGGCCTCGGGCACGAGGGCCGGGTCCACAATCTTCGCGGCCATGGCCCGGGCGCTCCGGCTCCTGAAGTGCGCCAACGCAGTTCCGGCCGCTTCGAGAAGCTCCGGCTCTCCGATTTTCACTCCGCATTCAAGCGCCCACTCGACGGCCCTCAACCGGCCCTCTGACCCGGCCGGGGACGTTCCCAGGTGCTCGCGTACCCGTTCGAGAAGTTGCAGGCTCCGGGAAACAGAAATGGTTAACCGGAGGGCGTCGCCGAACATGGCGTTCCAGATCCGAAGATCGGCAGGCGAACCATGACTCTCCACCACCATCTGCTGGTCAAGCAGGGAGCGCACCACTTCGGCGCCGCAGATGTCCTCGATCACCTTGCGGCTCACAGGCCCGGCCAGTGCAATAAGTTTGAGGGCCTCCTGCTCTCCGGGAGTGCGGCGCAGCATGTCCTTCACCACAACGTTCGTCAGCCGCACCCCGTCGGCCGGCAACTGCCCCAGCAGCATCCAGATCCCGTTCCTTTTGGCGAGCTGGCCCCCTTCGGCGGCGTCGTGGAGCAGGGCATCGAGGATCCGTGGATTTCCGCCGGAAGCGCTCCAGATGGTGTCAACGCTTCCGGCGGGCACCGTTCCGTCCAGGGCGTGGGCGAGGACTTCCTCGATCTGTTCCCGGTTCAGCGGACGAAGGTCCACCCGGTCGGCAAGGCCGTCATACCAAAGCTGCGCCAGAGGCTGGGGCAGGCCCGGCCGCGGTCTGCCTGCGGCCACGACGCTGGCCCAGCCGGCGGAGATCATGTCCGCTACGATGCCCGCCGTGGCCTCGTCCAGGTGGTGGGCATCATCGATGACGAGCAGAAGCGGGGCATCCGTGCCCGCTTTGAGCTTTTCAAAGTAGCTCCACACGGACCTCAGGACAGCCACCGGTGACACTGAATCCTCGGCGGTCAGCTCACCTGTGTAGGGGGCAAGGATGCCGAAAGGAACGCGTGAGAGCGAGGAACTTCCATGGATCTGAACAACGATCATGTCAGTGGCCAGCCGCTCGGTAATGGCCTCGGCCAATGCGGTCTTGCCGATGCCCGGGCCCGCCATCAGGAACACGGCCTGACTGGTTCGGGTCCGGATGATGTTGCAGATCCGATCCAGCGGCTGCCGCCGCCCCGTGAGCTGGCGGCCCGGTTTCGACGAGTGGCCGTTAGACGAGTCCAGTCAGATCACCCCTGGACGTAACTCCCAGTTTGGTGAAGACCTGGTACAGGTGGCCTTCCACAGTGCGGACGGAGACGCCCATATCCAGCGCAATGTCGCGGTTGGAAGCGCCCCTGCCCGCGAGGCGGGCAATCTGCCGTTCCCTGCTGGTCAAAAGAGGGCTGCCGCTGCTGGGCACGATGGGCAGGCTGGCCACAGTGGAAGCCAGGATGTCCAGCCGCGCCTGGGCAGTCCTTGCGGCGGCCGGGTCGCCCGCCTGGCGGGCGAAGTCAACAGCCAGCGCCATGCAGCGTGCCTCAACAGCATCCAGTTCCAGGGTGGCGGCCAACTCCCCGCCTGCGAGCAAGGTCTTGGCGTCACGGGTCCGGGTGCCCAGTGCGATCAAACGCGAGATTTCCGCCAAAGGACCTTGGCGGTGACCGGCCACTTCTTCGAGCAGCCGGAAGTCAGCCTCTGTACCGTGGACGGTAGCCCCCAGCAGGCTGATACCGGCCAGCGTGTACCTCCCTGCCGCGATGTCGCGGCGGGCAGACTCCTTCAGCCGGTTGACGGACTCTGTGTCGTTCAGCCACCGGCCGGCCATGTCGGCGCAGAAGTCAGTGATGCTCCGGGTGACATGATCGGCGGCGCCGCCGATCCGCTGCAGCTTGTCCAAGTACTTCCGCGACTGACCGGCGTTGCCCAACTGTGCATAGGCGAATGCAACAGCTGCGAAAGCTTCTCGGCGGATGCCTTGGGCGGGCCGCAGTTCAAGTTGGGCCACCGCTGACAGGAGCGAATCCAAGGCAACGGCGCCGCGCCCGGCGAAGACGTAAGCGATACCGGCCGCCAACTCAGTGGCGGCGCTTCGGTAGGGAAGCTGGTGGATCTCGCGGGCTGACGGACTAAGGAGATCGATGCAACGGTGCCACTGGCCGGCGGTCAACAGGACATAATAAGCGCGCTCGGTGAAAGTCTCCCGCAGACCCACGATTTGGCCGGCGTCGGAAATCTGGCCGCCCAACTGCCTCATGAGGCTTAAGGCATCCATCTCCCGCCCGGTCATGGCCAAGGCTGTCATCAGGATCATTGCGGAATTCATCCGGAACGAAAGATCGGGGTTCAGCGCGGGGTCGGCAGCGGCTTCCAAGCCAGGAAGGGCCGCTGCGTAATCTCCCACGAACACCTGGTACTCGAATTCGCTGAGGCTGATCCTGTTGGCTGCAATGGCAACAGGATCAGGCCATTCCTTCGCGTTCCCAGCTTCAGATTCGAGCCGCTCCCGCGCCGTTTCCAGGAGTGCCGGTACCCTGCCTGCGTGGTCGGGCATCCAGACCATGACCCGTAACTTCGCGGCGATGACTTGGGCGTATTCCTGGACATCAAGGCTGTTCAGCTGCGGCTGGGAGATGTCGTCCAGGGCCGCCATCGCCTGGACCGGAAGATCCAGGAGCAGGTAGGCGGCAGCCTTCTGCCGCTGGCCTGCTACCCATTGGGGATCGTTGCGCCTCAACGCCTCGGCATATTTGAGGGCGAAGCGCGGGTCAAAAAGCTGAACGGCCGCTTCGGCCGCGGCCAGCGCCATGGCCGGACTCAGCTCGGCCTCACACTCGTGCGTCCACGCAGCGAACGCCATCAGCTCTTCCACCGTCATCCCGGCCGGGTCGGGTTCCTGGCCGGCCAGCAGGATATTCCGCAGTTCCCGCCGCCGCGTAATGCTCAGCCAGGAGCGCACAACGTCGCCGAGGTACATTTCGCGGAGTGAAACCCAGCGGCTCTCGGACGCGTCGATCTCCAGCAGCCCTGCATCTTCCATGTCCGCTACGATGCCGGCACCGTAGACGGTTGTGAGCCGTGACAGCTCCACGCGCCGGGCACAGGAAAGCATTTCGATGACTTCCTGCTCCTGCGGAGATTGCCGGGACCATCGCGACCGCACAATGTCTTCGAGGCTCGCCGCGCCGTCGAGCACTACTTTGTCCCGCAATGTCCAGACTGAGTCCGACAGCACCAGATTTCCGGACTGCTGCTGCTCGGCCACCAAGGCCTTGAGCAGCAGCGGGTTTCCTCCCACCATTTTGTGGAAGGTACTGACCAGGGAGGCGGAGACCCGGTGACCCAGCAGGGAAAGCAACACCTGGCGGGTCTGCAGCTCATTAAGGTTATCCAGCCTGACCTCAGTCAGCCGGCGGTCGGTGAGAAGCCAGTGGAAGTCCGCCGGGAGATCGCTGATCTTCGGTGCCACGGCAACAATGCGCGCGGTTCCAGTCAGCAGGATGTTCAGCAGGACACCGGCGCTCATATCGTCAATGCTGCCTGCAGTATCCAGGGTGATGACGCATTGGCGGCCGGCGGCGTCGCTGCGAATCAGTGACGTTATGCCGCGGAGAATGGCGGTTGGCGAACCCATGTATGCCTGGGGAAGACGCGCTAGAAGGAAGGCCAGGCAGCCGTAGGGGGTGTCGCCCGTGGTGGTCCCGCAGCGCAACTGCAGGGTCCAGACGTCGGGACCGAGCTCGGAGACGGCAGTCCTGGCCAAGGATGACTTGCCGACACCACGTCCGCCGGTGATGACCACCCCGAGGGAGTCGACGCTGGTCAGCGCGGTGCGGACGGCTTCGAGATTGGCACTGCGTGCTGGCGCAGACCATCGTTGCGCCTCTGACGTGCCGACGGTTTCCGTCCGCAGATCAGGGTCATTGAGCTGTGACCCACGTTCCCAGCTGAGTGGCTCGATTGACATGAACTTATCCCCTACGTCCCATAAGCGGGAACAAGCCCCATCGCCCCCCGCTTAGGAAGAAGACTACCCCTAGGCAAGGAAGGCTGAACAGGGATTAGGCATTTTTAGTTGTATTGCTACACGTCGGTCTTGGCCGGGTGGAACTTCTGCTGCGCCGCGGTCAGCCCGTCCCTGACCAGCATCTCCACGGCATCAGCGGCCTCATCCAGTAAGAACGGCACGTCCTTGCGTTCGGTGGTGCCAAAATCACGCAGCACGTAGTCAGCGGTATCCATGCGGCCCGGCGGGCGGCCCACCCCCACCCTGACCCTCAGGTAGTCCTTGGTGCCCAGCACTTTGGAGATGTCCCTGAGTCCGTTGTGGCCGCCCTCGCCACCGCCGGACTTGAGCTTAACGGTGTTAAACGGGATATCAATTTCATCATGCACCGCCACCACGCGGTCCAGTCCAATGTCATAGAAATTCGCCAGGGCAGCCACGGGCCCCCCGGAAACATTCATGTACGTCAGCGGCTTAGCCAGCACCACACGCGGCCCACCAATCCCCAGCCGCCCTTCGAGGACCTGGGCCCGGGCTTTATGGGTTTTGAAGTTTCCGCCCAGCCGGCCGGCGAGTTCGTCAAGCACCATCTGGCCGACGTTATGCCTGTTGCCTTTGTATTCGGCTCCGGGGTTGCCGAGTCCGACAATCAGCCAGGTGTCAGTCATTGTTCCATCCTAAGGTGGTCCGGACACGGCTGTGATCTGTGTGGGTACTACTCGGCTGCGGCTTCCTCGGAAGCTTCGCCCTCTTCTTCGACCTCAGTGGCCTCGGAGATGTTGATGACCAGGGCGTCGGCGTCGGCCAGCAGTACGGAACCCTTCGGCAGGACCAGGTCGGAAGCGTGGATGTGCTGCCCGGCGGTGCGGCCTTCGATGTCTACCTCGATGGCGGTAGGCAGGTGCGTTGCCTCGGCCTCGAGGGAGATGACGGTGAGTTCCTGGTTGAACACGTTGCCCGGAGCCAGCTCGCCAACAACGTGGACGGGGATGTCCACGGTGACCTTCTCGCCCTTGCGGACGGTCAGCAGGTCGATGTGCTCGATGATCTGCTTGATGGGGTCGCGCTGGACGTCCTTGACGAGGGCGAGGTGCTCTTCGCCGTTGACGTCCAGGGACAGCAGGGCATTGGCCGTGCGGACCGCCAGGGTGGTGGCCTTGGCGGGCAGCGTGATGTGGATCGGCTCGGCGCCGTGACCGTAGATGACGGCGGGGATCAGGTTGGCCATACGGGCGCGACGGGCAAAGCCCTTGCCGAATTCGGTGCGTACTTCTGCTGCGAGCTTCTGCTCAGACATGGGTATCTCCTCTAGAAATCTGGTGTTCAGCAAGGGCGGAGGTCTGTTGCGACCTTCAACGCCGGGCGGCCAAGTGCCACCCTTCCAGAAGGGAGATTCAGACCCAGTCGATAACGGAGACTGCTCTCCCTCGCCAAGGTGTCGTCAAAAAGCCTACCAGCGCCGGGCCCTAATACTGAAAACGGGACCGGCGCCAGGCGTAGGCCGCGCTTAAGCGTTGCCGTCGAACAGGCTGGTGACCGAACCGTCGTCGAACACTTCGTGGATGGCGCGGGCGATGAGCGGCGCGATGGACAGCACCGTCAACTGCGGGAAGCGCTGGTGGGAGGCGATGGGCAGGGTGTTGGTGACCACCACCTCACGGGCACCGGATTCGGCCAGCCGCTGCGCGGCGGGGTCGGAGAACACTGCATGCGTGGCCGCGATAATGACATCCTTGGCGCCGGCATTCATGAGAACCTGCACGGCCCCGGAGATGGTGCCGCCGGTGTCGATCATGTCATCGATCAGCACGCAGGTCCGGCCTTCAACCTGACCCACGACCGTCTTGGAAACGGCCTGGTTGGGGACGGTGAGGTCCCGACTCTTGTGCACGAACGCCAACGGGGCCCCGCCCAGGCGCTCAGCCCACTGCTCCGCGACACGCACGCGGCCGGTGTCCGGGGACACAACCGTGACGTTGTCGGCGCCGACCTTCGTGCGGATGTAGTCTGCCAGCAGCGGGATGGCCATGAGGTGGTCAACGGGGCCATCGAAGAAGCCCTGGATCTGGGAGGTGTGCAGGTCAACGCTCATGATGCGGTCTGCGCCCGCGGTCTTGTACAGGTCCGCCACGAGCCGGGCGGAGATGGGTTCGCGGCCGCGGCCTTTCTTGTCCTGGCGCGCATAGGGGTAGAACGGGGACACCACCGTGATCCGCTTGGCGGAAGCACGCTTCAGCGAATCGATCATGATCAGCTGTTCCATCAAGTGGTTGTTCAGCGGGGCGGGGTGGGCCTGGATGACGAAGGCGTCGGTTCCGCGGACGCTTTCGCCAGCGCGGACGTAGATCTCCCCGTTGGCGAAGTCGTAGGCGTCAATGGGGAGCAGCTCAGTCCCCAACTCCTTGGCGATTTCCCGCGCCAGTTCCGGGTGCGCCCGCCCGGCGGCAAGCACCAGCTTCTTCTCGCCGTGTGCGGTAATTTCGCTCATGATTACTTGCCCTCTTCTGTTGATGCTGGGGTATTTGAGGAGTCTGACGCGGCAGCCTGGGCCAGTTCGGCCGAGCGCGAGCCGGGGCGGTTGGCAACAACCCAGCCTTCGGCATTGCGCTGGGCAGCAACCGACAGGACGAGCGCGCCGGCAGGGACGTCCTTGCGGATCACCGCGCCAGCGCCGCTATAGGCACCGTCCCCCACGGTGACCGGCGCAACAAACACTGTGTTGGAACCTGTGCGGACACCCGAGCCGATCACCGTGCGGTGCTTCTTCTCGCCGTCGTAATTGGCGGTGATGTTGCCGCAGCCAATATTGGTGTCCTCGCCGATCTCAGCGTCGCCGGCGTAGCCGAGGTGGGAAAGCTTGGATCCCCGGCCGATGGTGACGTTCTTGGTTTCGTAAAAGGCGCCGATCTTGCCCGTATCGCCAAGCACTGTGCCCGGCCGCAGGTAGGTGAAGGGTCCGACGGACGCGCCCGCGCCGATGACGGCACCGGAACCGTGCGTTCGGGTCACTTTGGCGCCCTCGCCGATGCGGACATCGGTCAGGGTGGAATCGGGGCCGACGACGGCGTCCCTCGCCACGGTGGTGGCACCATGCAGTTGGGTGTTGGGGAGGATACGGACGTCCTCATCCAGGGTGACGGTGGAATCGATCCAGGTGGTGGCGGGGTCAACAACGGTGACTCCGGCCCGCATCCAGGCTTCGACCGTGCGGCGGTTCAGTTCCGCGCCGAGTGCCGCGAGCTGAACGCGGTCGTTGGCGCCCTCCACCTGCCAGCGGTCTTCGGTGACGACGGCGGCGACCCGACCGCCTGTCTGCCGCGCGAGGCCCAGTACGTCGGTGAGGTACTTCTCGCCCTGGGAGTTGTCCGTGGTGACGTGCACCAGCGCGTCACGGAGGACTGCGGCGTCGAAAGCGTAGATGCCGGAGTTGACTTCGCGGATCAGTCGTTCGGCTTCCGTGGCGTCCTTGTGCTCGCGGATGCCGGTGACGGAGCCGTCATCGCCGCGGAGGATCCGGCCGTATCCCGTGGCATCGGCGAGGAGGGCGGTGAGTACCGTGACGGCGTTGCCTTCGCGTTCATGGGTTGCCACCAGATCGGCCAGCAGGACGCCGCTCAGGAGGGGAACATCACCGTAAGTCACAACTACCGTGCCTTCGAGCTTCTCCTGGGCATCAAGGGCCTCCAGTGCGACTTCGACGGCGCGGCCGGTGCCGGGGACATCGTCCTGGTCAACGATCAGGGCGTCAGGGTCCAGCTCGTTCAGATGGCCGGCAACCAGGTCACGCTCGTGCCGGACCACCAGGGCCAGCCGGCCCGGGTTGATGCTGCGGGCTGCGAGGAGCGCGTGGCCCACCATGGAGCGGCCGCCGATCTCGTGCAGGATCTTGGGAGTACGGGATTTCATCCGGGTACCGGCGCCTGCTGCCAGAACAATGACGGCGGCTGGGCCGGTCTTCTCGGGGATCACGTACGGGCTCTCCTTGCTTGGTTGCGCGTGGCGCTGGGTGCGGTGCCTGGCCGGCCACAAGCCTTGCGGGGCACCGAGTTCATACTACTGGACAGTCTCCGCACAGCAGTTCCGCCCATAGGATTCGAACCTATACTCCACGGCTCCAAAGGCCGGGGTGCTGCCATTACACCAGGGCGGACCGTGCCAGAGGCGCAAGGCCAAGGCACAAGTAGTTATTTTGCCATGGGTTCAGGGCAGCCCGCGACACGGGCAGGAATCAGTGCACCGCGAGTCGCCTCCCTCAGGTGCCTCCGGCCGTTTCAACCGCGCCAGCCAACGGCCCTAAGGCATGATGGAAATGTGAGTAACAACCCACCCCGCGCACGGATGACTGGCGTGCAGAGGCGCAGCCAACTGATCGACGTCGGCCGTGGCCTGTTCGCCGCACGAGGACTCGACGGCACCACCATCGAAGAAATCGCCGCCTGTGCAGGCGTTTCCAAACCTGTGATCTACGAGCACTTCGGCTCCAAGGAAGGCCTCTACACCCAGGTGGTGGACTTCGAGTTCCGGATCCTCCTGGACGCAATTACCGCAGCCCTGACCGAGGAAGCCAAGCCCCGAGTCCTCGTCGAACGCGCCGCACTGGCCCTGCTCACCTACATCGAAGACCACACCGAAGGCTTCCGAATCCTCATGCGGGATGCTCCCCCGTCCCAGCCCGAAGGGGCCTTCTCCACCTTGCTTTCCCACGTCACGGCCCGCGTCGAACACATCCTGTCCGACGAATTCGACCGCCGCGGCCTCAGCGCCGAAGACGGAGCCATGTACGCCCAGATGCTCGTAGGCATGGTGGCCATGACCGGCCAGTGGTGGCAGGACAGCCGCCAGCCCGACAAGCAAACCGTAGCCGCCCACCTGGTAAACCTCGCCTGGAACGGCCTCACCGGGCTCAAGAAGGATCCGGAGCTGATGTCCGAGGGTTAGTCCTGGTCAGCTCTTGTGTGTTCGCCTTCGCAAGCTCCGTGGTTGCTATCGCGGCGCAGGAGCCCTTCGCCGTCGCTTAGACACAGCGCATAGGTGACGCTCCGGTCGCTGGGCGCCCTCCACGAGTACCCCTGTCGAAGGTTCCGCGCGGGTACTGTTCCGCAGGGGGACGTGAGGTGCTGTGTCGGAAGACGATCCTTCAGGAAGGTGACGTCCGCTCGCCGGAGGCGGTCCTTCGGGAAGGAGCGCATCGCAGCACATCGGAGCGCGGAGGTCGCCCAGCGACCGGAGCGCTCCCTATGTGATGTGTCTAAGCGACGCCGAAGGGCCGGCTCCGGCACCCAAGCAGCACCGACACCGAAAGGCCAGCTCCGCATCCAGCCAAGAGCCCACGAGTGGAGGAGGGCTACTCGCCGAGGACTTCCAGGGCTTCGAGCCATTCGAGTTCCAGGGCTTCGCGTTCGCCGGCGAGGTCCTTGAGTTTCTTGTTTTGTTCGGCGAGGGCGTCGAAGTCGGAGTCGGCTGTGCTTTTGACCATTTGGTCGTGGATCTTCTTTTCGGCCTGTTCCAGTTTGCCCATTTGGCGTTCGATGCGGTTCTTGGCCTTGCGGGCGTCCCGCTTTTCGGCTTCGGAGGCGCCGGTGGCCGCAGGGGTGGAGCTGCCGCTGGCGCCGGTCACGGGGTTGCCGCCGCCGGTGATCGTGGAGCCGGCGAGGGCGGATTCCCGAAGTTCAAGGTACTGATCCACGCCGCGCGGCAGGGCGCGGATCTTGCCGTCGCCCAAGAGCGCCATCTGGTGGTCGGTTACCCGCTCCAGCAGATAACGGTCGTGGCTGACCACCACGAGGGTGCCGGGCCAGCCGTCCAGGACATCCTCGACGGCGGCGAGGGTGTCGGTGTCGAGGTCGTTGGTGGGCTCATCGAGCATCAGCACGTTGGGCTCCCCCACGAGCAGGCGCAGCAGCTGGAGGCGTCGCCGCTCACCGCCGGAGAGGTCTTTGACCGGTGTCCACTGTTTCTCGTTGGTGAAGCCGAGCTGCTCCACGAGCTGGCCGGCAGTGAACTCCTTGCCGCCCACGTTGAAGGACCGCTTTTCGCGTTCGATGACCTCGATGACGCGCAGGTCGGAGACGTCGTCGAGCTCTTTGACTTCCTGGGTGAGCACCGCGGTGACCACGGTCTTGCCGCGCTTGACGTTGCCGGAGCTCGGCTGGATCTCACCGTTCAGGAGCTTCAGCAGGGTGGTCTTGCCGGCCCCGTTGACGCCCACCAGGCCCAGCCGCTCCCCCGGAGCAAGGCGCAGGGTGATGTTGTCAAAGAGCTTTTGGCCGGCGTCGCCGCCGAGGAAGTCCAGGGACACGTTCTCGAGGTCCAGGACGTCCTTGCCGAGCCGGGCGGTGGCCATTTTGCTCAGCGCCGTCGAGTCCCGCGGCTCAGGGACGTCCGCAATCAGGGCGTTGGCGGCCTCGATGCGGAACTTGGGCTTGGCCGTGCGGGCCGGGGCGCCGCGGCGGAGCCAGGCGAGTTCCTTCTTCACCAGCTGCTGGCGTTTGCTCTCGGTCACCGATGCGGCCCGGTCACGCTCGGCACGGGCCAGGACGTAGGCAGCGTAGCCCCCGTCGAAGGGGTCCATGATGCCGTCGTGGATTTCCCAGGTCTTGGTGCAGACTTCGTCGAGGAACCAGCGGTCGTGGGTGACCACCAGGAAGGCACCCTGGTTGGCCCGCCACCGGGTCTTCAGGTGCCTCGACAGCCAGGCGACACCTTCGACGTCGAGGTGGTTGGTGGGCTCATCGAGCATGATGACGTCGTGGTCCTCGATGAGGAGTTTGGCCAGTGCCACACGCCGCTTCTGTCCGCCGGAGAGGGCGTGGACGTTGGCGTGCCAGTCGACGTCGGATACCAGGCCGCCCATGACCTCGCGGATCTGCGGGTTGCGGGCCCACTCGTAGTCGGCCTGGTCCCCCACGATCGCGGCACCGACAGTCAGGTCGCCGTCAAGCACGTCGCTTTGGTCCAGGTAGCCGATGTTGACCTCGCTGCGTTTGGTCACCCGCCCGGAGTCCGGCGTGGACCGCATGGCCAGCAGGCGCATGAGGGTCGATTTGCCGTCACCGTTCCGGCCCACCATACCGATCCGGTCACCCTCTTCGAGTCCAAGGGTGATGCCGTCCAGGACGGTGCGCGTTGCGTACGAAACTGTGAGGTTCTCGCCGCCAAGAAGGTGTGCCAAAGGGGACTGCTTTCTGCTGCTGGGTAAAGTATCGGGCGCTTAAAGGAGGGTATCGGACATGATGCGTGCCCCGTGCACGGGCCCGTGCACAGGGAACGCCGTCAGACCGTAATGCCGCAGGTCCTCGGCGAGGCTGTCCGCGGCGGCAGGACTGCGGGTGAGGAGCGCCACGGTGGGACCCGATCCGGAGACGATCCCCGCCAGGGCGCCGAGTGCCTCCCCCCGTCCGAGCGTGTGGCGGAGCTTGGGGGCAAGTTCTATGGAGGCCCGCTGGAGGTCGTTGACCAGGACCCGGCTGAGGGCGACGGCGTCACCCCCGCGGAGCGCCTGCAGGATTCGGGGGTCCACGGCGGTCGGTTCGGCTGCTTCGTGGCCTTCAGCGTCCCGGAGCCGGTCCAGCGTGCGGAAGACCTCGGGAGTGGCCAGGCCGTAATCTGCTGCCACCAGTACCCAGTCCGTCTGTTCCTTAACCAGCGCAGGTGAGAGTTCATCCCCCACGCCGAGCCCGACGGCGGTGCCTCCGAGCAGGGAAAACGGGACGTCGGCGCCGAGGTCGGCAGCGATGTGTGCCAGTTCGTCCTTTGACAGCCCGCTGTTCCATAGGGCGTCGCAGGCCAGGAGGGTAGCGGCGGCGTCGGCCGAGCCGCCGCCCATGCCGCCGGCCACCGGGACGCGCTTGGTGATCTCCAGGTGGACGCCGGTAGCGTGCTCCGACACATCGGCCATCATGGCCGCGGCCTTGTAAGCCAGGTTGTTTTCATCCAGCGGGATGTCCACCCCGTCCAGGTCCAGGGTGCTCTCCGGGCTGATGCTGATGGTGATCCCCGGCGTCTGCGTACTGGTAGCAGCGACCTCCTCATAGAGGGACACTGCGAGGTAGACACTGGCCACCGAGTGGTATCCATCGGGCCGCAGCGGTCCTACGTCCAGGGAGACGTTGACTTTCCCGGGCGCCTTCACCCGGACCGTCCGGGCCGGAAACCGCCCGGCTAACGCATTCATGCCGTTGCCTCGCGGGCCTCGGCGATCCGTGCGAAAGCACTGATGTCGATAACTTCGCCCCGCGCCGTCGGGTCCACCCCGGCGGACACCAGGCAGCGTTCGGCCTCCGCAGCGCCGCCGGCCCAGCCTGCCAGGGCCGCCCGGAGGGTCTTGCGTCGCTGGGCGAAGGCGGCGTCGATCACGGCGAACACCTGCTCCCGGGTGGCAGTTGTGACGGGCGCTTCCCTGCGGGTGAAGGCGACGAGGCCGGAGTGGATCTTCGGTGCCGGCCAGAAAACGTTCATGCCGATCACTCCGGCCTTGCGCATGCTGCTGTACCAGGCGGCTTTGACGGACGGCACTCCGTAGGTCTTCGAACCTGGCCCGGCGGCCAGCCTGTCTGCTACTTCGTCCTGGACCATCACCAGTCCGTGCTGCAGGCTCGGGAAGTGCTGGAGCAGGTGCAGGACCACCGGCACGGCCACGTTGTAAGGAAGGTTGGCCACGAGGGCGGTGGGCGCTACCGGGAGGGACGTGACCTTCATCGCGTCGGCTTGGACAAGGTGGAAGGAGTCGGCGGCCTCGGGGCGCCACGCCCGCACCGTTTCCGGGAGCTTCGCGGCGAGGACCGGGTCGATTTCGACGGCGACCACTGCCTTCGCCGCATCCAGCAAGCCCAGCGTCAGCGACCCCAGGCCGGGGCCGACCTCGAGCACCGTCTCATCCGTCCCGATGCTGGCCACTGACACAATCCGGCGGATGGTGTTGCCGTCAATGACGAAGTTCTGGCCAAGGGTCTTGGTGGGCCGGATGCCAATTTCCTCTGCCAGCCGGCGGATGTCGGAGGCACCGAAGAGGGGTGCGGGCGCGGCGGCAGTCGGTTCAGTCACGTAGGTATCCTATCCCGGCGGCCATGACGTACTGCCGCTTCGTGGCCTTCCTGCGTCGTCCTGGCGGTGCCCGATCCCCGGTTAACGGCGGTGGCCGGCCCCGGATTTCCCGGAGCCGGCCACTGATGCCTGTGTACCTGGCGGCTGTGGTCAGCTGCCGCCGGCACAGGTGTCGGAGGGTGCCTAGCTTGAAGCGGCCCAGCCACAGCCCCACGGCTGCAGTCCACGCTGCGCGTAGACCTTATTGGCGATGTCGATCTGCTGGGCCTTGGTGGCGAGGCTGGCGTTCGGGGCGTATGCGCCGCCGCCGGAGCCGATCCACGTCTGGATGTTGAACTGCAGGCCGCCGTAGTAGCCGTTGCCCGTGTTGATGGCCCAGTTTCCGCCGGCCTCGCACTGGGCGATCTTGTCCCACATGGCTTCGTTCATCATGGCCGGGGCCGCAGCACCGGTGTTGGCACCCGCGGCAGGTGTCGGCGCGGCGGCCGGCTTTGGCTTGCTGCCCACGGTGATCTTTTCCGTCACAGGCTGGACCGAGACTGCTTCGGAGACCAGCGTCCGGGAGGCTTCACGTCCGTCCACGAGAACCAGCTTGAAGGTTCTGTCGACCTTGCCGGCGACGCCGGCCTGGGTGACCTTCTTTTCCCCCTTGAACAGCTCGGGGCTTTCGGTGCTCATGCTGTCGAAGGCCACCTCTTCGGTGGTCGCGGCTGTCTGGCTGGTGTCCACGCGGGATACCTTTACAACCATGTTGTTCACCACGTGCGCGTTGCCGGGCTGGGATGCACGGTCATCGACGCCGAGGGTAATGCCCGCGTCTTGGAGCACCTGGGCGACGGTTCCCGCCGTCGTGGTGGCCGTGGATACCTTGCCGTCAGCAACAACGCTGACCGTCTTCGGGGTGGAGATGGATACATAGGAACCATCCACCGCGAGCTGGGCATCCTTGGGGACAGAAACTGAGGACGCACTCGCTATGCCGAGCTCGGTGACGAGGCCGGCAACATCCGGAGCGGTGGTGCTGACGGTCTTCTCCGCGCCATCCAGGCTGACCTTCACGGCCTTGGCCATATTGACGTTGATGACAGTGCCGTTCTCCACTTTGACGTCTGCCGAGGGCGAGACGCGGTCGGAAGGCTTCAGTTCCACGTTTGCGCTTTTCACTACCTGGCCAACCGTGCCGCCGAAGGACTGGACCGAGGTCACTTTCCCGTCGACGTTCAGGGTAACGGTTTTGTTATTTCCGACGAAGGCGACGAGGCCTAGGACCAGAGCGCAGAGCACGACCAATTGGGTGCCGATTTTGATAAAACTGAACTTGCCGTCCGTTGTGAAGAGCTTGACCACGATTGCCCGTAACTTTAGATCCATCCGGGCACGGGGAAAAACGCAGTGAAATAGCCGGCGCAGGCCCTTAGGGACAGCTCCGGGCATCGTTGCGCCGCCACACTTCCCTCCCGAGGCAGGCGCCATGAACGACGTGCCTGGCCTTCTGCGAGTGAAGTGAAATTATCCGAAGGCCTTCCCCGACCCCGGCTAATAATTCTCCACTGTAACCGTAGCGTTATAAAGCGGCCAAGAAATTCACATACTTAGTATGGTGGGCAGTGTCACGAAAAAGGATTTCCTAAGCCCAGGAACCGTATGCCCGCACGGTATTGTGGGCGATCCTCGCACAGAGTCCGGCGAGGTCGGTTCCTGTCAATTCGGCCATGGCCCGGACGGTGTACGGCACCATGTAACTGGCGTTGGGGCGGCCCCGGTGCGGATGCGGGGTCAGGAAGGGAGCGTCGGTTTCCACCAGGACCAGGTCCGGATCTGCCACCGCGAGCGCCGCCCGGAGGTTGGCGGCATTCTTGAACGTCAGTGTTCCCGCGAAGGACATGTTCCAGCCCGCCTCATTGCAGGTCCTGGCAAGCTCCTCATCGCCGGAGAAGCAGTGGAACACTACCCGCTCCGGAGCCCCCTCGTCGCGCAGGACCTGGACAACGTCGTCGTGCGCGTCCCGGTCATGGATCTGCAGGGTCAGATTCAGGCGCTTAGCGATGTCAATGTGCCGGCGGAATGAATAACGCTGGTGAGCCAGGCCCTCCCCCTCGGTGCGGAAGAAGTCAAGGCCCGTCTCTCCGATGGCCCGGATCCGCGGGTGGGCGGCCAGCCGTTCAATTTCAGCCAGCGCGTCCTCCAGCTCGCCGCGCCTGGCATAGTCCGGGGCATCGTTCGGGTGGAGCGCCACAGCCCCCAGCAACCGGCTGTCCTGGTCAACGGCCTGGACTGCGAACCGGGAAGACTCGAGGTCCGTACCCACTTGGATGGCACCCTGCACACCGACTGCCTCAGCTGCGTCCAAGGCAGCGGCAAGCGCCACCGGACTGTCGCCGTTGGGGAAATCGAAGTGCGTGTGGTTGTCCATCACAGGGACCGGCAAGGGTTCCGGGGCGGGCGGATAATCGGGGCGCTTCTGCTCGCCGGAACCGGCTGGAGCGACGGCCCCTGCAGCGCGGTATGCGGCGGGAATCAGCGGATTGCACATCCTTCCACCCTAGCGCCGTCGGATACCGGCAGAATTCAAGGAACTCTCTGTCAGCACCGGCAGTTGTGTTAGTAGTCTGGTACGAACAGATGCGAACGCCCACGCCGGGCGAAGGCAGGCCTGCTGTCCCGTCCCAGGTGATCCCCGGGCTGAAAGGTTGCAGATGGACCCCCACCGCCGCACCGCCGTCAACGAGGTAGCCCCTCCCGGCAGGAATTTGTCCCCGGTCTCCGGGCAGGTGGGGCACCTCAACGGCCACCGGACATCCGCCATGGACGCCGCGGAATTCCACGCCGCCAGCCGCCGTATCCTTGACTCGATCAACACTGTGATTGATGGTAAATCCGACGCCGCCAGGCTGGCCCTGACGGTGCTGCTTGCCCAAGGCCACCTCCTTCTTGAAGACGTGCCCGGCGTGGGAAAGACTTTGCTGGCGAAGAGCCTGGCCCGGACCATCGACTGCACGGTGAGCCGGATTCAGTTCACTCCCGACCTGCTGCCCTCGGACGTGACGGGCGTGTCCATCTATAACCAGGCAACGCGCCAGTTCGAATTCCGGCCCGGGGCGGTCTTCGCCAACATCGTCATCGGAGATGAGATCAACCGCGCCTCCGCCAAGACCCAGTCTGCGCTGCTGGAGTGCATGGAGGAGCACCAGGTCACTGTGGACGGAGATTCCTACAAGCTCGAAGAGCCGTTCATGGTGGTGGCCACGCAGAACCCCATCGAGATGGAAGGGACCTATCCCCTGCCCGAGGCCCAGCGGGACCGGTTCATGGCGCGCATCTCCATGGGCTACCCGGACAAGGACTCCGAGATCGAAATGTTGGAGACACATCAGGCCACCTCGCCGCTGGCCAAGTTGTCCGCCGTTGTCACCGCGGCGGATGTGGCCGCAATGATCGCCACCGTACAGCAGGTCTATGTCTCCCAGGCAGTGAAGGAGTACACCGTCTCCGTGGGCAGGGCGACGCGTGAAAGTCCCCTGCTCCGGCTGGGTGCAAGCCCGCGCTCCATGCTCCAACTGCTCCGGGCTGCCAAAGCCACGGCGGCGCTGGACGGCCGTGATTTCGTGCTGCCCGACGACGTTGTGGGTGTGGCGGAATCGGTACTGGCCCACCGCATCATCCTGGACCGCAAGGCTTCTGGTGCCGGTGAAACGCCGAACAGCGTTATCCGGGGGATCCTGTCCCGGCTTCCCGTGAGCCAGGACCCGGTGAACAGCCCCGCCCGGTCTTCGGCCGCGCCGGCCGGGTTGCGGCGGAACCACTAGGCGGGGCATTCCCATGGCGCTGCTTGATCGGTTTCCCCGGCATCTCTTCAGCCAGCGCGGGTGGGGGCTTCTGGCTGCAGGTGCTGTCGCCTTGGCGGCGGCGCAGATCATGGGACGCCGGGACCTCCTGAGCCTCAGTGTGCTGCTGATTGTCCTGCCTTTAGTCGCCCTTGCGGGCATCAGGCTCGTGAAGCCGCGCTTCCAGGTATACCGGGAATTCCACCCCTCCCCGGTGGAGACCTCCGCGGCCACCACCGTCCGGCTTGGGGTAGCCCGGAGCGGCTCGGGCGGCGGACGGGCCATCATGGAAGAGAAACTGCCTCCGCGGTTAGGCGAGTCCCCCGCTTTCCGCTTTCCTGCCCGGTCGGCCGCCGGCGGGACAAGCAGGTATGAATATCACCTGCACTCCACCAAACGCGGGCAGTACTTGATCGGCCCCGTGACCGCCGAGTTCACTGATCCGTTCGGTCTGTCCCTGCACCGCCAGGCCATCGACGACGGCGACATCCTCACCGTCACGCCCGCCGCCGTCGAGCTTCCTGTGACCGGGCTCGCGGGTGCCCGGGGGAACGACGGCATCACCGCCACCCGTATCCGCGCCAACCCCAGCGACGACGACGTGATGACCCGTGAATACCGTCCGGGCGACCCAATGCGGCGGGTCCACTGGGCGGCCACCGCCCGCCACGGCGAACTCATGGTACGGCAGGAGGAATCCGTGACGACGCCGGAAGCCACCATCATCCTGGATCAGCGGTTCGGCGCATTTTCCGGCAGCTCCGGCCCGGGTTTCGGGGGAACGCCTGCCGCGGATGGCCACGAGATGGCCAGCAGCGCCACGTTCGAGTGGGCAGTGGTGGCGGCGATGTCCATCTGCACGCACCTGGCGGAGCGGAACTACGCGCTACGCCTGCTGGATCCCCGTGGCGAGCCGGCTTTCCTCCGTTCACCGTCCGCACCCGAGCCGGATGCAGAGGAGTACTCGGGGACATCCGGCCTGCAGTGGATCGCTGAGAGTCTCGCCGCCATCCAGCTGTCCGGGCCGCACCACGGCGGATGGGAACTGCACTCCGGCAGGGAACGGCACGCTGCGAGGGAGCACAGCGGCCACGACTCCGACGTTTTCGATGACCATCTGATGGACAAGCTGTCAGCGCACCGGATGCGTGGGCCCATCATCGCGGTGCTCGGCAGGATCTCGCCTGCCGAAGCCCGGGCCTTGGCGCCGGGTGCGGGCTATGGGGCAAACGCCTTCGCCATCATCGTTTCGGACCGGCCCAAGGATTCCGAGGAAGCTCTGGAAACACTGCGCCGGGGCGGCTGGCGGGCGGTTGCCGTACCGGCCTCGGTTGCCGTACCCGTGGCCTGGAGCCACTTCGACCAGGAAGGGCCGGCGCCGGCCACAGCAGCAGCCGACGTCCGCCGCGGAGCGGAGGTGGGGCGGTGACGCTGGCACCGGAACGAAATGCCCCGCGTAAACCGCGGCCTGCTGGCGGAAGCGCGGGTACGGCTTCGGGCAGCCCGGGACCGGCTCCCGCCCGGGCACGGGTGGGGGCGTACCCATGGGCCATGGCCGGCGCTGTCGCCTTGTCTGTGGCCGGGGCAGCATTGTCCCTCAACGGAGTCCTGCGCGGGTGGGCCTGGTACCTGCCTGTCCTGACAACGGTGGTGGTGGTTTGCCTGGCCCTCGCCGTACTTCGCGCCGTGCGTGCCCATCCGCTCCTGGTGGCGGCCGGCGGCTTCGCATCCTTGATTGCCATCCTCACCCTGACTTTCTTCCGCAGCACTGGCATTGCCGGCTTCATTCCCTCCGGGGCGACCATGACCGAACTGGACAGGTTCATTCGCCGCGCCAGCGAGACAGTACTCGCCGAGAGTGCACCGGTGGCCCCAAACGCGGGGATCGTGATGGTCGCCTGCGCCGTCCTGGGCCTGACCGTCATTCTCGTTGATGCGTTGGCGGTCCCTCTCGGCATGCCTGCCACAACCGGCCTTGGCCTGCTTGCCATCATGGTTGTTCCGGCCATGGTGAAACCGCAAAGTGTAGGGGCTTGGGGATTCGGTGCTGCGGCGGCGGGCTACTTGCTGATCCTGGCCTGCAGCCAATGGTTTGCCCCTGATTCCCGGACCTCGGCAGAGAGCGGGAGGACCCCCGGGCAACTGCGGCGGGCCGCACTGACGGGAACCGTGGCACTGGTGGCCACGCTGACGGTTCCGCTGGCAATTCCGGGTTTCGATCAAGGTACGTTCCCTCAAGGTTCCCGCCTGAACCCCTGGGGCGCCGGTACGGGCCTGAACCCCATGATCACCCTGGGCAACAGCCTTCGAACCCCCGCCGGCACGGGCCGGATCACATATGCCACCAGCACGTCCGGGCCGCTGTACCTGCGGTCCGTCACAGTGGACAATTTCGACGGCGAGACCTGGGGGCCCGACGATCGGGACGCAGCGCGCCGGCCGGTCTCCGGGCAGATCCAGACCGGCTACGACATCACCGCGCCGCAGCAGCGGCAGGTCACCGTGGTGGACACCGGCACGTTTACCAGCCCTTACCTGCCGCTGCCTTACGCGCCGGAATCAATCCGCGGGCTCAACGGGTCCTGGACGTGGGACCCCGCCACCCTCGCCGTCAAGGGACTCAACACCAATACGCGCGCCCAGCAATATATTGTGGTGTCCTCCGAGCCGGCACTCACTGCCGCCATACTCCGGCAGTCGTCACAGGACGTGCGCGGAATCCCGGAAGAATTCACCAGGATTCCCGGTGGCGTGCCGGACATAGTCCAGCGCACCGCCGATGCGGTGACCGGTTCCAGCAATAACGCTTACGCCAAGGCGATGGCCATCCAGAAGTACCTGCGCTCAGGAGAGTTCACCTACTCCCTGCAGTCCCCCGTCCAGGGCGGCTACGACGGAAACGGGCTTTCGGTACTGGCCGACTTCCTCACCCAGAAGAGCGGCTACTGCATCCATTTCTCCTCCGCCATGGCAGTAATGGCCCGGCTGGAGGGAATCCCCAGCCGTATCGCGGTCGGCTACGCGCCGGGCCGGCCTACAGGAGCCAGCGTCTCTGTGGCCGGCCAGGGGGCCCTCCCGGAGTACGAGGTGGATGCCCGCGACGCCCACGCGTGGCCCGAACTCTACTTCCAGGGATTGGGGTGGGTGCCCTTCGAGCCCACCCCATCACGCGGAGTAGTGCCTGGTTACGCTACTGAACCCGTCAGCCCCGGCTCTCCCGACGTCGTTGAAAACAATAAGGACCTGCTGCCGAACGCAACAGCCCCTATACCGACGCCGAGCGCGACGGCGGCGCCCCTCCCGGGTGCCGGCGGGGGCGACGACCTCGGCCAGCTGCTCCTGCCGTGGCTGCCGGGCGCGGCCGGTGTCCTGGGGCTGCTCCTGATCTTGGCGTCACCCCGGCTGGTCCGCACGGGGATCCGCTCCCGGCGGCTCCAACGGACAGATCCGGACACGGGTGCCGCCGTTCCGCTGGCTTGGGCTGAACTGCGCGACTTGGGCACCGACTACGGCCTGCCGCCGCAGCCCAGCGAAACGGCCCGCGCCTACTCCGCACGCCTCCGGCGTTCCGCACTACTCGGGGAGCCAGGCGGGATGGAGGACGAGGCGCACCAAGCCGTCCTCACGCTGACCGCCGACTTCGAACGTCGGAACTATGGCCGGCCAGGCAACTACGCAGTCTCTGTAGAGCAACCTGACCGGGTGGCACGGCGCATCTCGGCAGTGCAGCAGTCGCTGCGGGACAACGCCTCACTCCCCCGGCGGCTGCGCGCCGCCTGGCTCCCGGCCTCGCTCTTGGGCCGTTGGGCCCGGCTCCTGACAGCCCCGTTCCGCGGGATCAGCACGCTGGCCCGCCGGTCGGTGCGGGCCGCAGCGCGCCTCAGGTCAGCGCGCATCTGGTCAAGGGCACGCGGCAGCTTACTCCGTGCGCGACGCGGGCACTGACACGGAGGAACCGCAGCGAAAGTGCCTCCCAGCCGGCAGCTCCTCCCGGTTCAGCCGGCGTACGGGTCAGCGATCCCGATGTACTGGGTATACAGGTATTCCTCAATGCCTTCGAGGCCACCCTCGCGTCCCAGCCCGGACTGCTTGACGCCGCCGAACGGTGCTGCGGCATTGGAGATGACGCCCGCGTTGAGGCCCAGCATCCCGGTCTCAAGGCGTTCACCCATGCGGATCCCGCGGTTCAGGTCCTTGGTGAAGACATAGGCCACAAGCCCGTATTCGGTGCTGTTCGCCAGCCGGACGGCCTCTTCTTCGGTGCCGAAGGTGATGATCGGTGCGACGGGCCCGAAAATCTCCTCAGCCAGGATCCGGGTCCCTTCGGTGACGCCTGTCAGGATGGTGGGCTGATAGAAGTAGCCCGGGCCCTCCGCTGCGGCGCCGCCGATGACTGCTGTGGCCCCTGACGCCACGGCATCGGTGACGAGTTCATGGACCTTGTCCCGGCTCTTGGCATCGATCAGCGGGCCCACCTTGGACTCGGGCTCAGTGCCGCGGGCGGTGGTCATGCCACGCATTTTGTCGGCGAACTTCCTGGCGAATTCGTCCGCGACCGACTCGTGCACAATGAACCGGTTGGCCGCCGTGCAGGCCTCACCCATGTTGCGCAGCTTGGCCACCATGGCCCCGGCAACGGCGGCGTCCAGGTCCGCATCCTCGAACACCACAAACGGGGCGTTCCCGCCGAGCTCCATGGAAGTCCGCAGCACGGTTTCAGAGGCATCGGCCAAGAGGCGGCGGCCCACTTCGGTGGAGCCGGTGAAGGACAGTTTGCGCAGGCGCTGGTCCTTGATCAGCGGGCCCGTGGTGGCGCCGGCAGTAGACGTCGGAATAACATTCAGGACCCCGGCAGGCAGGCCGGCTTCCAGCATGACGGCAGCGAACAGCTGGGACGTGAGCGGCGTCAGGTTGGCCGACTTCAGCACCATGGTGCAGCCGGCGGCCACAGCGGGGGCGATCTTGCGGGTGGCCATGGCCAGCGGGAAGTTCCACGGTGTGATCAGCAGGCATGGTCCCACCGGCTTCTTGGTGACCAGCAGCCGGGACTTCCCGTCCGGCGATACCGAGTAACGGCCGAACGCGCGCACCGCCTCCTCCGAGAACCAGCGCAGGAACTCCGACCCATAGGTGACCTCACCCCGGGCCTCCGCCAGCGGCTTGCCCATCTCCAAAGTCATCAGCAGCGCGAAATCTTCGGCCCGCTCCGTGACCAGATCGAACGCCCGCCGGAGGATTTCGCCGCGCTCCCGGGCAGGCACCTTAGCCCAGGACTCCTGGGCGTCAGCGGCAGCATCCAGAGCCGCCATGCCATCCTCGGGGCCGGCATCGGCGACGCTCACCAGGACCTTCCCGGTGGCGGGATCCTCGACGTCGAACGTCTTCCCCGAAGCGGCAGGCCGCCACTCACCATTGATCAGCAGCCCGGTAGGAACGGAAGCCAGCAGCTCGCTCTCGCGGTCCGCAGTTACAGCAGTCTGTGCAGTGACGGTCACGGTGACTCCCTCGTCAGTAAGAGTGGTTGAGCCCTGCGGGGCCGTAGGTGCCCCGCCTCGCGGCTAATTCCTTTCACAGTACTGCTCTGCCGGACCGGGGGTCTACGCCTGAATGCACCGCCCGCGAAGCCCCGGGGTGTGCACCTGCACAACGCTGCGTCCAGTATCGGCGGGGGCTGCTTTCCGCTCGTCCTTTGTCCGCCCCGGCCCTGCCGTCTGCCTTCAGCGCGCCGCCAGCACCGCCGAGTACAGCTCGCGCTTGCTGACGCGCACATCTTCAGCGACGGCAGCCACTGCTTCCTTAAGCCGGATGCCCTGGGCCATTAACTCGTTGACGGCTGCCACGTGGTCTTCGGGCGTGCCAGGTGCCTGCTCTGGTGCCCCGCCCAGCACCACCGCAATCTCGCCACGGACCTCGTTGTTCTCCGCCCAGAGCAGCAATTCCCCCACAGTGCCGCGGATGACTTCTTCATAGGTCTTGGTCAGCTCGCGGCAGACAGCGATCCGCCGCTCGGATCCGAAGCGTTCCCGGAGCGCCCGAAGCATCGGCTCAAGCCGGTGCGGCGCCTCGAAGAAAACCATGGTCCGGCGCTCCGCCGCCAGGTCGGCAAGGCGCGACGCGCGTTCGCCCGCCTTCCTGGGCAGGAAGCCCTCGAAGCAGAAACGGTCGGTGGGAAGGCCGGACAGTGCCAAGGCTGTCAGCACGGCAGACGGCCCCGGGGCTGCGGTCACTGTCAGCCCGGCAGTCACAGCCCCTTCCACCAGGCGGAAGCCGGGGTCCGACACGGACGGCATTCCGGCATCCGTCACCATAACGAGGGTCTTGCCCGCCCGTACCTGGTCCAACAGCTCAGCTGTCTTGGTGGCCTCATTGTGCTCGTGATAACTGATAACCCGCCCGGCAACCGTCACGCCAAGGCTCTGGACCAAGCGGTGCAGGCGCCGGGTGTCCTCGGCTGCCACGATGTCGGCCGTGCCCAGCAGTTCGATCAGACGGGCGGAGGCGTCGCCGGTATTGCCGATCGGCGTGGCCGCCAGGACGATCCGTCCGGGCCCGGCAGCGGCCGGACCAGCAGCGGCCAGATCCGGCTCAGCTTCGGGCGAGCGATCGGCAGGGCAGGATTCGGGCGCGCTGGATTCGGCAGTGCTGGATTCGGCAGGGCTGGATTCGGCGAAGGTATTGGGGTTAGGGTCCACCCCACCAGCCTACTGCTGGCAGGGGAAGCAGGCCGTAAAAGGTAGCATGGGGCTCGTGACGCAGACCTCGATGCGGCCTGCCGAGGCCAGAGAAACCATTCCGCGTGCCGGCCGCCCGTGGATCGCCCGCCCAGCGGAGGCCTTTTCCGCCGAAGGCCTCCGCGAGCGCCTCATCGGCGACATCCTCAGCTGGCGTGATTACCCGCCGTCGCTGCGCATCTGGTTCTGGCTGGTTCCTGCCCTGACCACCCTGCTTGGCGGCATCCTCCGTTTTGTGCGCCTGGACACCCCGCACAGCCTGGTCTTCGACGAAACGTACTACGTCAAGGACGCCTACTCCTACCTGGTCAGTGGCTACGAGCGCACGTGGCCGGACAAGGCCAACGACTCCTTCAACGCCGGCAACCCCGCGATCCTGCTGGACAGTCCGGAATACGTGGTCCATCCACCGGTGGGCAAATGGATGATCGCCGGGGGCATGTGGCTGTTCGGCTCGGATAATCCGTTTGGCTGGCGGTTCGGCGCCGCACTGACGGGCACCCTGTCCATCCTGCTTCTGACGCTCATCGCGCTGAAACTGTTCCGCTCCCTGCCGCTGGCTGCGGCGGCCGGCCTCCTGCTCGCCGTCGACGGCCACCACCTGGTCATGTCCCGGACCTCCCTGCTGGACATCTTCCTGATGTTCTGGATCCTGGCCGCCTTCGGGGCCTTACTGCTGGACCGCGATGACGGGCGGCGCCGCCTCGCTGCCAGGCTTGCGCGGCTCGCGGGAGCGTCGACGACAGGCCGCCCGTCGGGTGGCCAGCTGCTGGCGGGCCCCTGGCTGGGTATCCGCTGGTGGCGGCTCGCCGCGGGCGTCTGTATGGGTCTGGCAATAGGCACCAAATGGTCTGGCCTGTTCTTCCTTGCCGGGTTCGGCATCCTCACTGTCCTGTGGGACCTGAATGCCCGCCGAGTGGCGGGAATCCGCGGCTGGATCAGCGGGGGAATCATCAAGGACGGGCTCCCGGCCTTTGCCAGCATGGTTCCCGTGGCCGCCCTCGTTTACACGGCAACCTGGACCGGATGGTTCCGTTCCAAGGATGCCTACTTCCGCCGCTGGGCCGAGGCAAATCCGTCCGCCGGGTGGGGCTGGGTGCCGGACCCGCTCCGCTCGCTGGCGCACTACCATCTGGAGGCCTACAAGTTCCACCAGGGCCTGAGCTCGGAGCACCCCTATGAGGCCAGCGCCTGGAGCTGGCTGGTCATGGGCCGGCCAACCTCGTTCTACTACCAGCAGCCGGGACCGGAGACCCTGGAGTGCCAGGCAGCCCGCTGCGCCTCAGCGATCCTGTCAGTCGGGAACCCTCTGATCTGGTGGAGTGCCGCTATCTCGCTGGTGGTCCTGCTTTTTTGGTGGGCCGGCCGCCGGGACTGGCGGGCAGGGGCAATCCTCGCGGGCATGGGTGCGGGGTACCTGCCGTGGTTCCTGTATCCGGAACGCACCATGTTCTTCTTTTACGCCGTTTCCTTCGAGCCGTTCCTGATACTGTCCCTGGTCTATTGCCTGGGCCTGGGCCTTGGCCGTGAAGGGGACCCGCTCTGGCGTCGGCGCTCGGGCCTCTACCTGCTGGCGCTGTTCGTCGCCGCCGCCCTCCTGCTGTCCGCGTTCTTCTACCCGCTGTGGACCGCGGAGACCATTTCCTACGAGGAATGGCGTTACAGAATGTGGATGCCATCCTGGATCTAAGGCAGGATGGATCAGACCCTCGAAATAGCCGCGCGCCGCGGTACGGCTGTGGAACGGAGACGCCCCCGTGCGAGAAGCAAGCACAGACCTCCTGGTGGAGCTGGACCCCGACAGCAATGTCACTGACCTTTTGCTCCAGCAGGAAGCTGCCAACCCCGCCCACCCGCTTTACGCCCGAAAGGGCCCAAATGGCTGGACTGATGTACCGGCGCACAAATTCCTGCAGGATGTCCGCGCCCTCGCCAAGGGGCTGATTGCCGGCGGCCTGGAGCCGGGAGACAGCGTGGTGGTCATGTCCGCAACCCGCTATGAGTGGACCCTGGTTGACTTCGCCATATGGTTCGCCGGCGGCGTGACCGTGCCCGTCTATGAGACCTCCTCCCCCGGACAGGTGGAGTGGATTTTGCACGACGCCGGCGCCCGCCACGTGTTCGCCGAGGACCGAAACAAGGTGGCTCTGATCACCAATGTGCTGGAAACCTCGGCAGTCCTGCGGGACCGGCTGGTCAGTGTGGTCAGGATGGATTTCGACGGCGAAGCCCCGGACCTCGCCAGCCTCTCGGCTGCCGGAATGGGGGTGACGGACGCCGAACTGGAACGCCACCGCACGGCCGCCGGCCTTGCCGACGTCGCGTCCTTGGTTTACACGTCGGGCACCACCGGCCGCCCCAAAGGCTGCGAGATCACCCACGGCAATTTTGCGCTCGTGGCCGTCAATGTGGCGGCATTCCTGCCCGAGATCCTGAAGCAGCCCCATGCGCGTACCCTGATGTTCCTGCCTTTGGCCCACGTGCTGGCCCGCGCTGTCCAGGTGGCCTGCCTCCACGCAGGCGCGACGCTGGGCCACGTCAACAGTGCTGCAGCGCTGCTTGATGACCTGGGGACCTTCAAACCGACTTTCCTCCTGGCTGTGCCCCGGATTTTCGAAAAGGTGCGGGCGGGTGCCGCGCACAAGGCGGCCATGGCCGGCAGGTCGCGGATCTTCGGGGCGGCCTCCTCAACGGCCATCCGCTACTCCACCGAGCAGGACAAGGCAGCCCGTGGTCAAGGCACAGGGCCGGGCTTCGCGTTGCGGTTGCAGCATGCAGTTTTTGACCGGCTCGTGTATGCCCGGCTCCGCCACCTGTTCGGCGGCCGGGTGGGCCACATGGTGTCCGGCGCCAGCCCCCTGGCACCCGACGACGCGCATTTCTTCCGCGGTGCGGGAATCCCGGTCCTCGAGGGCTACGGGCTGACTGAAACCACGGCGCCCTGTACCGCCAACACGATAAGCCGCACCCGGGTGGGCAGCGTGGGCATCCCCCTGCCAGGAACCACCATCCGCGTCGCAGAGGACGGCGAAGTGCTGGTTAAGGGCATCGGCGTCTTCAAGGGATACCACGGCAACCAAGCAGCCAACGCGGAGGCCTTCGTGGACGGGTTCTTCCGCACCGGGGACCTCGGCGAACTCGACCCTGAAGGTTTCCTGACCATTACCGGCCGCAAGAAGGACCTGCTGGTGACCGCCGGAGGGAAGAACGTGGCTCCCGGACCGCTCGAAGAAAAGATCCGCACGCATCAGCTGGTGGACCACGCAGTGGTAGTGGGCGACGGGAAACCCTACGTGGCCGCGCTCGTCAGCCTGGACGCCGCCGGTCTCGAGCACTGGTGCCAGGAAAACAGTGTGAAGCTATTGTCCCTGGCCGAAGCAGCCCGGGACCCCCGCATCCGGAGCGCGATCCAGACTGCCGTGGATCACGCCAACACGCTCGTGTCCAAGGCTGAAGCCGTCCGCACCTTCACCATCCTGGCTGCGACGCTGACGGAGGACTCCGGCCACCTGACGCCATCACTCAAACTCAAGCGGGCCGCCGTCGTCAGGGATTTTGAAGCGGAGATTGCCGGGCTGTACAGCAGCTAGGCCGGAACCTCAGCCGCTTCCTCGTCGTCTTTGAGCAGACCGCGACGGCGGCGCGTTGGCCAGGTGAGAATCAGCGTCACCAGTGAGGCCAGGAGGACAAGTCCGCCGATGACGATGCCCGCGTCAATCCAGAACTGCCCCGGGAACAGCCGGATCAGGGTGTCCTCCAGTGCGAAAGTCCAGGTACCGCTGGCGAAGAACAGCCGGTGGAACTCTGTGAAGAACTGCTGCCAGCCCAGCACCGCCAGTGCGCCGAGGCCAAGGATGATGGCCAGGGACACGATGGAGCCCGCGAACAGCCCCCGCCGCACTCCCCCGGTGCTGCGGCGGCGCAGGTAGGCGATAGCCACGATACTCAGCACGATCAGGATCGCACCTGCGCCGAAGGCCGAGAGAATGACCAGTTTTACGTCCGCCATGTGGCTGACTTCGCCGTCCTTGAACAGGCTGGCGCCACTCCGGTTCACCAGGTCACCGAGGTAACGCGGCCCGGCCCAGTTGCTGAGATAATCCACGGTGTAGGAACCGTAGGTCATCCTGTCGTCAGTGTTGAAGCCGTACCCGTCGCCTGGAAACCCGGGCCTGTTGTACTCGATCCACAGGAACAGCGGGCTGGTCACCGCGCGGACGGCGAGCACCAACAGGATCACGGGGTAGAACAGGGCCAGGAGGACCTGCCAGATGCGCGGGGCCACCGGTTTTGCGTTGGCCGCGCTTTCCCGCTCCGCGTTGCGGCGCTCCACTTCCTCCTCGGGAGGGCGGACCTGGAGTGCCGACGTGGGCAGCGGTTCGTAATAAGGGCTGGACTGGTGGCGTGCCGCACCGGCGAGGGGTGTTTCCCTCCCGGCGGCCGCGGGGGAAGACCCGACGGCGGTGTGGCCGGCTCCAGTGCGGCCGGCGTCCGTGCTGTCGGCTCGGGAAAGTTCGTCGCGGGCGGGCTCCGCGCCGGAACCCTCGGCTCCGGCGCCCTCGGCCGTTGCAGGCTCAGCGGCTGCACTTACAGGGCCTGCGCCGTCCGCGGCCGCGGATCTGGCTTCAGCCGGTCCGGCGGCGGCCTCCGCCGCTTTGCGGTCGGCGCGGCTCTCGGGCTGACCCGTCATCCAGGCGAAGGCGGGCTCATCCGAGTCCGAAGAAGTATCAAGGTGCGGATCCGGCTGCGGCTCCGTGCGCTTGGCAGGGGTCGGCGAGTTGTCGTTCACAGCAGCGTCACTTCCGTTGGGGTCCGTGCCGCCCGGCTCTGGTCCGGGCAGCGCAGTGTGTCAGGTCTCGAGCCTAGCGGCCTAGTTGTCATACTGGGCCCAAGGGATGTTCCAGTCCCCATAGCCGTCATCCAAGGCGGCGTAGTCGCCTTCGGTGTTAATGATCTGCACAACATCGCCCGTGGTCATGTTGTCGAAGACCCAGGCCGCGCCGTCGGGGGCGAACCCGATGCAGCCGTGGGAAACGTTGGTGTTGCCGATGTAAGGGTAGGCGGACTCGAGCGCCTGGTGAATATACGCCCCGCTGAGTGTAAGCCGGATGGAGTACTCCACGTCCACCTCACCGTAATACGCCGGGTCCCCCGGTTTAAGCCCGATGCTCGCGGCGCGGAAGTGGTCGTGGCGGTTCTTCTCCATCAGCACGGCATAGCCGCGGGCCGACGGGAAGCGCTTGTCTCCCATGCTGACAGGGAGGGTCTTGACCACCTGATCATTGACACTGAGGGTAAACGTGTGTGCTGCGGCGTCGGCGATGGCAACTTTCTTGTCACCGAACCGGATGTTCACCTTCTTGTTGAAGTTGGCGATCTGGCCGTTGCCGAGGTCCACTCCGAAGAGCTGCATGTCCATGGTGACGGTGGAGTTGGCCGCCCAGAAGGCTTCCGGCCGGTAGCGGACCATAGTGTCGCTGAACCAATGGAAGGCACCTGTCTGGCCGGCACTGGAGGTGACCTTGATGGCCTTCTCCACTGCATCCCGGTTGACCACCGGTTCACTGAAGATGACCTGCAGGGGCTGCCCCACTCCCACCTTCATCCCATCCAGGGGGTAGATCGCAGCGTCCGCCTCGTGAGTACTGGAGACCGTGTTGAACGACTGTGTGGTGGTGGTCTCGCGCCCGGCTGCGTCGGTAACCACATACGTGTAGCTGTATTCGGTGTTGAATTTCAGCGGCGCCGTGGCGGACCAGCTGCTGCCATCAGTCGCGAAGGTGCCTGAAATTGCTTCGCCCGAGGTGCTGGTGAGGGTGACGCTCTCGATCCTGCCGTTGCCCACCTTCACGGAGACCGGCGACGCCGGGTTGACCTGTTTGGCGGCGGCGGCAGGGGTGATGTCCACCTTGACCGGAGGCACGACGGGCGATGCCACGCCCGGAGCCGAACGGACTGCGGAGGCTGCCTCCGATTCGAGGGCACCGCGGGTCAGGCCCGGAGCGACGGCGGCGAACACACCGCCTGCTGCAGCCAGAACGCAGACGGTCGCCACGACGAGAATCTTCTTGGCGGTCGACATCCGGTGTGGCTTTGCTTCAGGCTCCATAGTCCGATCTTAATGGTTGAAGGTAACAACCCCGGGCGCGGTCCGCGCCCGGGGAGTCACACCTCAGTAACGATAGTGCTCCGGCTTGTAGGGGCCGGCGACGTCGAGGTCCAGGTATTCGGCCTGTTCCTTCGACAGTTCGGTGAGCTCGACGTCGAGGGCGTCCAGGTGGAGCCGGGCAACCTTTTCGTCGAGGATCTTGGGCAGGACGTAGACCTGGTTTTCGTACTCGCGGCCGCCCTCGGGCTGGTCCCGCTTCGTCCACAGCTCGATCTGGGCAATGGTCTGGTTGGCGAAGGAGTTGCTCATCACGAAGGACGGGTGGCCGGTGGCGTTGCCGAGGTTCAGCAGGCGCCCCTCGGACAGGACGATGATGGAGCGCTCTTCCGCAGTTCCGGCGTCGAACACCCACTCGTGCACCTGCGGCTTGATCTCGACCTTCTTGACACCCGGGATCCGGGCGAGTCCGGCCATGTCGATCTCGTTGTCGAAGTGGCCGATGTTGCCCACAATGGCTTTGTCGCGCATCCCGGCCATGTGCTCCGCGAGAATGACGTCCTTGTTGCCCGTAGTGGTGATGAAGATGTGGCCTTCGCTGAGGACGGACTCAAGCTTCGCCACCTGGTAGCCGTCCATGGCTGCCTGGAGGGCGCAGATGGGATCGATTTCGGTGACGATCACGCGTGAGCCTTGGCCGCGGAATGCCTCCGCTGCGCCCTTGCCGACGTCACCGTAGCCGCAGACGACGGCGACCTTGCCGCCCATCAGGACGTCCGTAGCCCGGTTGATGCCGTCGGGCAGGGAGTGCCGGATGCCGTACTTGTTGTCGAACTTGCTCTTGGTAACGGAGTCGTTGACATTGATGGCGGGGAACAGCAGCTTGCCCTGTTCAGCCAGCTGGTAGAGGCGGTGCACGCCGGTGGTGGTTTCCTCGGTGACGCCGCGCAGGTGGGAACCGATCCGGGTCCAGCGCCGGCTGTCCTCCTTGAGGGAGGCGCGGAGCACGTCCAGGAAGATCCGGCCTTCTTCGGACTCGTCCTCCGCTGCGTCCGGCACAGCGCCGGCGGCTTCGAATTCAACACCCTTGTGTACCAGCATCGTGGCATCGCCGCCGTCGTCCAGGATCATGTTCGGCCCGAGTTCCGGATCAGCGTCTGCGCCCGGCCAGGTGAGGATCTGCTGCGCAGTCCACCAGTATTCTTCGAGGGTTTCGCCCTTCCAGGCGAATACCGGAACGCCCTGGGGGTCCTCAGTTGTGCCGGTGCCCACCACAACGGCGGCCGCAGCTTCATCCTGGGTGGAGAAAATGTTGCAGGAGGCCCAGCGGACCTCGGCGCCAAGCGCGGTGAGGGTTTCGATGAGTACGGCGGTCTGCACCGTCATGTGGAGGGAGCCGGCGATCCGTGCACCCTTGAGCGGCTGGCTGGGGCCGAACTCCTTGCGAAGGGACATCAGCCCCGGCATCTCGTGCTCGGCCAGCCGGATCTGGTGGCGTCCGGCTTCGGCCAGCGAAATATCGGCGACCTTGTAGTCAATTGTCATGGGATTCCTTTGCTCTGTCCGATAGCGGCGACGGCGTTGAGGCGTCAGCGTGAAAATCTTTAGTTCTGTGTCGTTGGGTTTCGGTCCGGCTCGGACTAAGCGGAGTCGTGCTGGTCGGAGCCGGCCGCGGTGGCGGCCTGCAGCAGTTCCGGCGGCAGGAGGAGCGGGATGCCGTCCTGGATCGGATAGCGGAGCAACACGGCTGACTCTCCCGCCGCCGTCGATACAAGCTCTTCGCCTTCCTGGACCAGCGGCGAGCCGGTCACGGGACAGCGCAGGACGGACAACAGTTCAGGACTGATCTTTGCCATGGTGGATGCTCCCGAAAGGGCGCGCGTTCGCACGCCGGTGGCTGACTAATTAGCAGGTTCAAGCGTACCGCCACATCAGCGCAGGCCAGGTGTGCGTCCTGGGACATTCACGATCAGAAAGATCTGTGCGTGGATGGAAAGGAACGGTGGGCACGCGGAAGATCCTGCCGGGGAGGTTCGCGATCAGGACGGTTCGCGCAGGATACGGAGATGCCCCCTGCGTGTGCCCTCGGCACCGGCCGGTGCTTCCAGCGCTGAGTGCGCGGCGCGCTGGGCCTGCGTTGCCTGCGGCTTGGGCGGCAGCGCCGCCGCTTCCCGGACCGCGTTGGCAAGGGCAAGGAGGTCATCCGGGCCAGGCTGCTGCGGAGTGGTGGGCATCGCCAGGCGAAGCACTTCCCAACCGCGGGGAACCGTCAGTGACCCGGCATGCTGCTCGCACAAATCGTAACAATGCGGCTCGGCATAGGTGGCCAGAGGTCCGAGGACGGCGGTGGAGTCAGCGTAAACGTACGTCAAAGTGGCTACCGCTGACTGACGGCAGGCCGATCTTGAACATTGACGGATAGCTCCCACGACATCACAGACTACTCTGCCTGAGCGCCCTTTCCCGGCATTTGGCGCCCCACTCGCCGCGCCCCGGACCGGGCTGCGGTTAGTGTCGCGTAAAACTGCGGCCGGGTTTACAGTCAATGTATGCAGTCATCGAACCATGATTCAGCTTTTTCGGTCCGTTTGGCTGACCCGGACGCCCGAAGCGGAGAAGCGGGCCCGAGCTCACCGGGCCGAAGCTTTTCTATGCGCCGCAGGAACCGCCATGGCCGTGGCCTGCGAGGGGAATTGGTGCTGCCTACGCATCCCGGGTACCGGACGCGGTCCGACCGTTTTGATGACATGGTGCTGGACTCCGCACAGCGGCTCCACGACATCTGGGGCAAGACACTGGACGGGGTTCGATTTGCCGTGGACGAGATCCCGCCGGACCTGGAACAGCTGGTGGCCGCCGCCGCGCCGCCGCCCATGGGCGCGTACACTCCGGCAACGGACGGCGAAGGACCGGTGATCACCCTGTATCGGCGGGTGGTGGAACAGGGCTGCGGCAGCCGGGATGAACTCCAGGACCTGGTCCACGACGTTGTGGTGGAGCATACGGCCGAGATGCTCGGAGTGGCACCGGAAACACTCGATCCGGTCTACCGCCGCAGGTACTGAGCCGCCGGGGCTAGCCCCATTTTGCTGTCCCGACTACCGGTACTGAACTTCACCCGGAAGCAGCCTTAATAGCCGAGCGCGACTGCGACTTTTTCCTGTCCCGAGGCGGCCGGCATCAAGGCCAGGGTCGAAATATCCTCCCGACCCTCCTGCTGCAGCAGCAGGGCCCCGTAGGCGGCGTCGCCGGACGCAGAGACGACGTACGCCACCACGGCTGACTCCTCCACCGTCGCCGGAAGCTTGATGGAGGTGGTGGTTCCGCCGGCGACGTCGGCAGTTGCGGCCGGGCGGATCCTGCCGTCCGCCGTGACGGGTGCGTAGGAAATCGTGGCCCGGTTTTCCAGCACGCCGAAGACCAGGGTGCGGTCACCGCCCTGCGGCACCGGAACAACGTGCTGGCTGCCCAGCCTGACGCCGGAGGCCGCCCAGGCCACATCCGAAGCCTTGTTGCCATTGACTCCGCGCGTAACCCGTGCCGACGCCACGAACGACACGTCCGAGCTGGTGGATACCGTGTACTGGCCCGCCGGAACCCCTGCCAGTGAAACCTCGGTGACGGACCCGGCCTTTGCCGTGACTACACCGCCGCCGGGCAGGGCTTTCTGGCCGTCCCGGCCGAAGAGTTTGACCTCCACTACCGCATCGGACGGGCCTGGGACGGTGATGTTAAGAGCGGGGCCGGCGTCGCCGAAGCCACTCTTTCCGATGATGGAGGAAATCCCGCCCGCGTCCTGGATGTCCAGGCCGGTCATGACCTGGCGGGCGGCGGGCGCCGCCCCTGGCACGATGAAGTCCACGCCTCCGGGCGTTAGTCCCCTCAGGACGCTTTGTTGTATGGCTGCCGCTACGGGACCGCCGGCGCTGCGGACATGGACGCTCAGCTGCGGCTCGCCGGGGGCCAGGCCGGCGAGGACTATTGAACGGGTGGTTCCTGGAGCGACAAGGAGACCCCTGCTGCCGGGGGCCTGGATCTGCCCCTTGCTGCCAAACAGCTCAAGGCTCACGGTGGCGGGCGTGCTCGAGGCGTTGCTGAGGACCAGGACGGACGTGCGCCCCACCGTGGTGCTCGCGCCGGCGAGCCAGAGGTCGTTGGCTGGCGGCGTGCAGTTGGCTGCCGCTGAACCTTGCAGGTCGCCGTCCGTGGCCGAGTACTTCAGCACACCGGCCGCCGACGGCTTCTGGCCTCCCATGGCAGCCGCGCCCAGCACGGTGGCACCACTCACGCTGTGACCGTTGAGCACGCCGGCTTTCAGGTCCTGGGGACCCGCCTGGGCTGACTGGCCGCCACCTTTGGCGATCTCGACGGCGGGCGTCCCGTTGAGGGCGGAGAGCTGGCTGGCGGGCAGGACCCCACCCGGGGCGCTTAGCACGGCGCCGGTGACGGCGCTTTTGGCCGTCGCGGACTCGGGGCTGAATTGGGGGTCGGTGCCGGCTTCGGTTCCTTCGAGCAGGCGCGCCGGTCCCGGACATACCCCGACGCTTGCGCCGGCTGGAACGGAGGCCAGCGTGGCCGGGATGCCACGGCCGCCCCCGGGCTGCGGGGCGAACGATGCGGCGGCCACGATACCGCCTGCCGCAGCGACAATCGCCACCGCCGATACCAGTCCGGCCAGCATTTCCCTGGACGGTGTTTTTCGGGCCGCAGGCCGGTCAGGGCCGCGGGTGCCGCCCACCTCTGGCGCCCTTACAGAAACGTCCGGTTCCTGAACAGTGGCCGTCATAGATTTTCCTGCCGTCGCGGCGGCGTCTGGAGCGTCCTTATGCATTCTGGTGTTCCTTACGCAAAGATCCCTCGTCCCGTGACAGGCCCGTGTTGGGCCGCCGTGCCGGCATGGGTAGGGCGAGCATCACGGTGAGTGCGAAGACCGTGACCTGCGCAATTCCGGACCACAGGGCCCACGGGGCGTCATACCGGATAATCAACTGGCCTGCCGACGCCGGCAACGTGAACGCCTGGGCGGAGCCTGACGTGGTGGAGGTCAGCTTCCGCCCGTCGAACCAAGCGCTCCATCTGGGATCCGCCCGCTCGGCGAGCACCACGAGCCTGCCTTCCGGACCCTCGGAGACGGTGGTGTCGACGTCGTCGTATCTTGAAGGCACCAGGGCCACCGTGGCACCGGCCGGGTCCACGATCCGCACCCGGTGGGCGACGTCAGCGGGCTGCAGGACAGGCTGGTTGAGCGGGGTAATCCGCCAGAGCCAGCCCACGTCCGTCTGGCCTACGGCAACCAGGCCGGGTACGGCGTCCATCCTGCTGGCCGTCAGCTGGGCCGCTGTGTCCGCCGAGCGCAGCACTACGAAGCCGGCGCCAAGGCGCTCCAACTCCGGCCTGGGATCCACACCCTGGCCGGCCACCAGCGTAGCCACAACGCTGCGGAGCGACGCTGTGACGTCGTCATCTTCCCGCAGTGTTTCCTCGCCGGGTGCGCCCATGATGTTCCGGGCGGCGGCGATCGCCGAAAGGCTGTCCAAAGTGGTTCCTGCGCCACGCATCAGCGAGGCGTCAAAAGTGCCGTTCTCGTGGGTGCTAATCAGCAGGGTGCGTGTTTGCTCCGGCCCGGTACCCCGGTCGATCGCCGTCGCGGGAAGTGTCCGCGCACGCCCTACCTCTACGAGCCGCGGCGTTCCAAGTGCCGGTCCGGCGGAACCGTCGGCAGCCTGCGCCGCCGCAGCCGGCCGAAGGACGTTCTGCGCCGACCACACCGCCATGCCGGCCAACGGACCGGCCATGAGGATCACCGTGGCGACGGCGGTGGCAGAGCGAAGGGCAACGCTGCGCCTGACGTTCAGCGAGGCGGAGCGGTCCGCTGCATCCAGCAGGCGCTCGGCGCCGATCAGCGCCGCCGCAAGGAACGTGAAGCCGGCGGCTGAAACAGCCGGGCCGGTGAACGGTGTAACCAGCGTGTCGGCGTTGGCTGCCGTGGCAACATGTCCGGCCAGCCAGCCGCCCACCAGGATGATCAGTGCCGCGACCCACAGGGCGCGTGCAGTCCCGCTCCGTTTGCCGGGAAGAAACAGGGCGGCCACTCCAAGCAGCAGGACCGGGACGGCCACGAGCAGCGCCAAGAGAAGTGCCCACGGGATGACATCCCCGCTAAACCACGCAAGGCCGTGCAGGCCGCCGCCGGGCGCAAAGAGCAGTGGCTGGCCCAGGAGCTGCTGCCACAACGGTGCCGCCTCAAATCCGAGCGGAACGCCCGGATCTGCCAGGAGCGCCCGCGGCCTGTCTAGGACGGAGAGTCCAAAGGGAAGAAAGAGTGCAGCGCTGGGCAGCAGCGCCCACCACACTGTGCGGCCACGCCGGCCGAGCATCAGCCCGCACAACACAATCAGCACCGCGGCGGGGATCAGCAGCGCGGGTGCAGAGGCCGCAACTACGGCCAGGGCCAGGCCCGCAGCGGCTGCGGCCGTCCACGAAGGCATCCCGTTGATCCCGGGCCGTGAAGGCGGCTTTTCGGTGAACCGACGCTCGCCCGGGGACGGCAGGGCAAACCGTCCATGGCCCACAGCGGAGCCTGTGGCCCGCAGCAGTGCCAGGACGAGCAGCGGGACCATCATGTGGGCAACCAACGCGCCTACCCGGCCTTGGTTGAGGGCCACCTGCAGGGCCGGTGCGGCAGCCCAGAAGAGCGCTGCAATAAAGCGGAAGCGACGCCGCGTTGTCACCCCTCCGGAGGCAAACCATGCAGTCAGGCCGGACAGCGGAGCAGCGAGCAGAAGCAGCCAGGCCATGGCCGCGTTTGCATCGCCGCCGCCGAAAACGCCGAGGATCCACAGGACGTAGTCAAAGGGGTCGCCCTTGCCGGGAAGGCCTGCCCCCAGGCTGATCCACCAGCTCGAGGCGTGATGCCAGATTTCGCCCAAGGATGCCGAAACCGGTATCAGTCCGCCACCGGAAACGGCTTCGGCCCGGAACAAGCCGCTGAGCGCCGTGAGGGAAGCAGCAGATGCAACGACGATGGCAGCGAGCGCGCCGGCCCCCACCCAGCCGCGTTCGGTGGTGGTCAGCGCCGCGAAGTCGTCTGAGGAGTCGCCTGTCGGCTGGTCGGCGAGCGGATCCTGCACCAGGCCGTCGGCAGTGGACTTGTCTGCCCCCAGCGCTTCGATCAGGGAGCGGCGGTGGTTCCATACTTCACGGCGGGGCGTCTGAAGTTTCCTGATGACAGAACGCCGGATCCGGCGGGTGCTGGCCGCCGTGCGGCGCGACTTAGCCAAGGCAGCGGGCCGGGCCAGTGCCGCGAACGTGGCTACCAGCTGAGAGACCCCGTGCCCCGGGTCCTTGACGGCAACGCTGAGGACGAGTTTGAAGATGCTGCCGAGCAGCGCACCCACGGCGTGGAAAGGTACTTTCCAGAGCGGCGCGTGCTTAAGCCGGAGGTGAACCTGCGCTTTGCGGGCCGCGGAGGGGATTCCCTGGGCATGGGGCCGATGGGCAACATGGAACATGCGCGCCGTGGGCACAACTACAACACGGTGCCCTGCGAGACGGTTGCGCCAGCAGAAGTCCACGTCGTCGCCGGTGCCCGGGAGGGCGGGGTCAAAGCCCGTCAGGTGTTCCCAGATATCACGGCGCACCAGCATGCCGGCCGAGTTAACCGCGAAGGTGTCCGAACGGCCGTTGTATTGGCCTTGATCGAGTTCGTCGGCATCGATAAGGGTGAGGCGCTCGGCCCACCGGCTGGTGGACAGTCCTACGTCAATCAGGCGGCGTTCGTTGTGCCAGTCCAGTTGCTTGCAACCGGCGACAGTGACAGACGGTGCGCGTTCCACGGCACCCAAGAGCTCCGCCAGGGCCTCCGGCGCCGGCGCTGCATCGTCATGGAGCAGCCAGATCCACTCTGTGGCGGCCCGTTCGGCCTGGCCCTCCCAAGGTGAGCGCGCGCTGAGCGCGGCGCGCACGGCGCCGCCCATCCCGCTCCTGCCGTGCGGAAAACCTATGACATTCTCTGCGCCCAGCGCCCGTTCCAAGAGGACCGCGGAATCGTCCCGCGAGCCGGTATCCACTCCGATGACGGAATCGGCGGGGCGGGTCTGGTCCGCGAGTGCGGCCAAGGTTTTGGGGAGATAGGCACTGCCGTTGTGGGAGACCACAACGGCAGTGACATGTACTTCCTGAAGAATTAGCTTGCTCGCTTCCTTAGCCGCCGGCGTTCACGCTCGGACAGGCCACCCCAAATGCCGAACCGTTCGTCATTAGCCAGCGCGTATTCGAGGCACTGTGAGCGCACGTTGCAGGCGCCGCATACCTTCTTGGCGTCCCGCGTGGATCCGCCCTTTTCCGGAAAGAATGCTTCCGGGTCGGTCTGGGCGCACAACGCATCGGTCTGCCAGCCAAGTTCGCCCTCGTCATCAAAGTCCTGTTGGAACGGCAGTCCGATCCATACCGGCTGGGTAGCTTCGGGGCCGGGCGTGCGCAGTTCCATGGGCGGGTCGAGGTCGTCCTCGTCGTGGCCGCCGTCAAGGAGCGCTTCGTGCGCCGCCAGGAAGGCTGTGGCCTGGTCCTGGAGGGAATCCTTGGTGTTTCGGTTGTAGCGGTCCGCGGCGTCAGGATCGGCGGGATCCACGTACCAGTCGCTGGGCACTCCCCGTGCGCGGTATTTAGCCGTTGCCTGGCCGGCGACGGCATCTTCATGGATACGCTCTGCTTGCCCCACGGCGACCCTCCTGAAAGTTTGACGCCACTGCATGGTTCCCGTTGACACTCGGTTGAGTGCCCGTAATTACGCAGTAGCCTTCGATATCTAATTACACGTGTGTAACTAGCGGAGAGTCAAGCCGTCGATCGGATAATAATCATCTTTTCCGGCGAAACGCCGTCACGCCACGCCCGGGAATTCTCCCAACGGTCGGCGCGTCGAATGAGGGATGGTCTCAGTCGAGCACCGAAGCGCCCGATTGCCATGAATTTCGGCCGAAAATACAGAAGCAATCGTCATAAGCCAAATTACAGGACAAACTTACTGTGACTAACATCACAGCCGTGGACGTGGTCGGAGCCCTATTTCGGATGGCGAAACGGGCTACTTCCCCCACCCAAGGTGTGTCCTAAGCGCCCGTGACAAGATGGTGCCATGACTATCCCGGCGATCGAACTGATGACCAGCATGCGTTCCGGCCACGCCACCTCACCCCGGCTCACGTGGTACGGGCCGGACTCCGAGCGGGTGGAGCTCTCGGGCCGCGTCCTGGACAACTGGGTCGCCAAAACTGGCAACCTGCTGCAGGACGAACTGGACGCCGAGCCGGGGATGCGTCTGGGCCTTGACCTTCCCGTCCATTGGAAATCACTCATTTGGGCCCTGGCCGCCTGGCAGCTCGGCATGGAAACAGTCATCGACGGTGGCGCGGCTGAGCTGCTCGTTACCGACAAGCCCGCAACCGAGGCGGGAAAGTACGACGCCGTTATCGCCGTCGCGCTGCCTGCGCTTGCCATGCGGTGGCCGGGAAACCTGCCCCCCGGAGTCCTCGACTATGCAGCTGAGGTGCGCTCACATGGCGACATTTTGATGGCCCACTCAGATCCATCAGCGTCCGGCTGCGCCATCACTGACCACGAGGGGACGCGCCACCTCCATGCCGACCTGCTGACCGGCTTCTCAGCCCGGCACGAAGCGGGTGTGAGGCTCCTGGTCACGGCCGGGGACGGTTTGGAAGCAGCCCTTGCCAGCTGCCTTGGCGCCTGGCACAGCGGGGGTTCAGTGGTTCTGGCCCACCCGGATGTAAAGCTGACAGACCAGCTTCTGGCCACGGAACGCATCAACGGAGAGTAGCGTCCCGGGATGGGCCGCGTCGGCTGCCTCATACCCGAAACTGCCGGAGAACAAGGGACGCCTGCTAGGGCTGCCGGGCACTTCCCGACGCGTCCTGGTCAGGAACTTCCGAGCTGTGGGCGGTGGCCACCGGCGCTTTCCCACCCTGGACGGTTGCCGCCGCAACGTTGTCATGGTGGTGCACGTCGATGATCTCGTGGTCGTGGGAGAACTCGGGCTCCTGGTCCAGTTCCTGGTTGAACACAAGGAACCGGTAGGCAAAGAAGCGGACCACCGTAGCCACCAGGATTCCCACAACGCCGGCGGCGAACAGCATGTTCTTGTCGGTCACGTTGAACGAATATTTGGCCAAGGCAGTGAACCCCGTTGAGATTCCGATCCCAATGCCGTTAATGAGGATGAACATCACGAATTCGCGAAGTACGTTTGCCTGCCGCCGATGCCGGAAGGTCCACAGCCGGTTGGCAATCCAGGAAAAGACCGTGGCAATGCTGGCCCCGACGAAGCGCGCCTTGGCTTCGCTGTCCGTCATGGGTCCGTGCATCAGGTAATACGTCAGGCCGTTGTCAATGACGAACGCCACACCGCCAACGGCTCCGAATTTGGCTACCTCGCGCCAAAACAGCGAGGCTAGTCCCCGGATACGATCTGCGAGTGAGTTAATCATGACCCTCCATGGCCGTCCATTCTGTGGGCCACACGGCCAGAAGGTTATTTTAGCCCCCAATTCTGGGAACTAACCTGCCCGCCGGGTTGCGCGGCAGCTGAATGGAACTGTTTGCGGGCCCCGTGGCGCCCGAAAGCCGGGATCCGGCGACCTTTTCTGTAGGCTGGCATATGTGACTTTTCCAGTAATCGGCGTGGTTGGTGGCGGCCAACTCGCGCGCATGATGGCCCCAGCCGCCACCGCCCTTGGTTTTGAACTTCGTGTGCTGGCCGAAGCTGAGGACGTTTCAGCCGTCTCAGCTGTCTCCACTTCGCCAGTGGGTGACTACAAGGATCTCCAGACGCTCCTCGACTTCGCGGACGGCCTGGATGTCATGACGTTCGATCACGAACACGTCCCCAACGATCACCTTCGCGAACTTCTGGCCGCCGGCGTGAACGTCCAGCCCGGTCCCGATGCCCTGGTCAACGCGCAGGACAAACTGGTGATGCGGGCTGCCATTGACAGGCTCGGCCTCCCAAACCCGGCATGGGCTGAGGTGGCTGACGTCGCCGCGCTGGTGAACTTCGGCAATGAAATCGGCTGGCCTGTAGTCCTCAAGATGCCCCGCGGCGGGTACGACGGCAAGGGCGTGCAGATAGTCGATTCTCCCGAAGACGCCGCCGGGACCGCTCCGTGGTTCGAGGCCATGAGCCCGCTCCTCGCCGAAGCCAAGGTTGAGTTCAGCCGCGAACTTTCCGCCCTGGTTGCCCGCACCCCCGGTGGCGAAGCGAGGGCCTGGCCGGTGGTGCACACTATCCAGGTGGACGGAGTCTGCGATGAAGTCATTGCGCCCGCCCTTGGCATCCCGCTGGAGGTGGCAGCAGCAGCCGAAGACGCAGCCCTGCGGATCGCCAATGAACTAGGCGTCACCGGTGTGATGGCCGCGGAACTCTTTGAAACACCCGGGACCGGAACCGGCTTCCTCATCAACGAACTCGCCATGCGTCCTCACAACACCGGCCACTGGACCCAGGACGGTTCAGTCACCAGCCAGTTTGAACAGCATTTGCGGGCCGTCCTGGACCTTCCGCTGGGCGCTACCGATGTCCTGGGCCCGGTGGTGGTGATGAAGAATTTCCTGGGCGGCGACAACCAGGACCTGTTCTCGGCGTACCCGGCTGCCCTCGCCAGTGAACCGGCGGCCAAAGTCCACTGCTATGGCAAGTCGGTGCGGCCCGGCCGCAAGATCGGCCATGTCAACCTTGTAGGAGACTCCACCGACGATGTGGACTCGGTCCGGCGACGCGCCACCCGAGTGGCCGCCATCATCCGGGACGGCCGGGTTCCGGCCGACGATTCAGCACGGATTTCCGAGGAGAACGCATGAGCATCGAAACCAACCCCGGGACCGACGACGCCGGAACTGCCGACCCGGGAACGGGACCCATCGTCGGGCTTGTTATGGGTTCAGATTCGGACTGGCCGGTGATGGAAGCCGCGGCTGAGGCCCTGGCTGAATTCGGCATACCTTTTGAAGCCGACGTGGTTTCCGCTCACCGGATGCCCACGGAAATGATCCGGTACGGGCAGACTGCCCACGAACGCGGCCTGCGCGTCATCATCGCGGGTGCCGGCGGGGCGGCCCACCTTCCCGGCATGCTCGCCAGTGTGACTCCCCTGCCCGTTATTGGTGTGCCGGTTCCGCTGAAGACCCTGGACGGCATGGATTCCCTCCTGTCCATCGTGCAGATGCCGGCCGGCGTCCCGGTCGCCACCGTGTCCATTGCCGGCGCCCGCAACGCCGGCCTGCTGGCCGTCCGCATCCTCGCCTCGGGCACGGACGCACTGGCGGCCTCGCTCCGCGCTGACCTTGTGGACTTCGCGCAGGAGCTCAACGATGCCGCCACCCGCAAGGGAGCCAACCTCAGGCAGAAAGTCAGCGAGGTCTTCGCTGACGGCAATGGCGTCCTCCGGGGCAGCCGCTAGGAACGGGAACATGTCCAGAAGCGAACTGCAGCACCCCGCCCCCGGCACGGTCATGACCGACCCCGTTCGGTTTCCGTCCGGAGCCTCGTCCCCTGTCCGGACCAAGCGGGCCTTTGTCCTGCTGCTGATGACGCTTCTGGTGCCCGGAAGCGCGCAGATTGTGGCCGGTGACCGTAAACTCGGCCGAACCGCCCTGCGGGTAACCCTGGGCGTCTGGGTAGTGCTGGTGGCAGCAGTGCTGCTGTTGGTCCTCAACCGGACCCTCCTGATCAATGTCATCACCAACCCCTTCGCTTCACTGGTGATCATCGTGCTCCTGGTGGCGCTCGCCCTCGGGTGGGCATTCCTCTTTATCAACACCCTGCGGCTGATCAGGCCGGTGCTGCTGGCACCGGGGGCGCGCCCCGCCGTCGTGATTTCGCTTGTCATTGCCCTGGTCCTGAGCAGCGGCACCCTGGGTTATGCCGCTTACCTGCTCAACGTGGGGCGCAATGCCATCGGCAATATCTTCTCCGCAGGACCAGCGATAGATCCGGTGGAGGGCCGCTACAACTTCCTGATGATGGGCGGTGACGCCGGTGATGACCGCACGGGCCGGCGCCCGGACAGTCTTTCGGTCCTCAGTGTGGACGCCAAGACGGGCCAGACCGCCATCATCTCCGTGCCGCGTAACCTCCAGAACGCCCAGTTCAGCGAGGGATCCCCCATGCGCAAGATCTACCCGGATGGTTACAACTGCGGTGACGAGTGCCTGGTCAACGCCATCAACACTGAGGTCACCAACAAGTACAAGGACCTGTACCCCGGGGTGGAGGATCCGGGCGCACAGGCGACGCTGGAGGCGGTCTCCGGAACCCTCGGACTCAAGGTCCAGGCCTACGTCCTGGTGGATATGGCCGGCTTCGCCAAACTCATTGATGCCATGGGCGGCATCAAAATCAAGGCGGGCGGCTGGGTTCCGATGAGCGGCTACTTCGACGAGGTTACGCGCACTCACGGCATGCCGCTGGGTTGGATTCCCGCCGGTGAACAAACACTCGATGGCGAACATGCACTGTGGTACGGACGGTCCCGCGAATACGTTGACGACTACTCCCGGATCCAGCGTCAGCAGTGCGTCCAGCAAGCGATGCTGAAGCAGTTGGACCCGGCCACCCTGCTGTCCAAATTCGAAGACATCGCCAGCGCAGGCACCAAGGTGGTGGAATCCAACATCTCCTCGTCCCAGCTTGGCAGCTTTGTGGATCTTGCCATGAAGGCCAAGGGTCAGCAGGTCAAGCGCCTCACCATCGGGCCGCCCGACTTCGACGCGTCCTTCTCCACGGTGCCGGACTTCGACGTCATCCACAGCAAGGTGGACCAGCTCCTCGCATCTGCGTCGGGCCCCCAGGCTGCGGCGTTCGTCGACGGCGTCGTGCAGCCGTCCACTGCTGGCGGACATTTGCAGGCCGCCGGACCGTTGCAGTCTGCTTCCGGCCCGGCAGGCCGATCTGCGCAGCAAACGCCGCCGCCGCCGTCGTCGGACTTCACTCCGGTGACCACAACGCCCGACGGCGAACCGATCACCGCGGAGCTGCTAAACCAGCTCAAGCGGGAAGGTAACGAGGAGGCCATCCGTCAACTCGTGGCCACCAACGGTCAGTGCGCGCCCCTGTAGGCGTGCTGCCGCCCGGCCGCCTGGGCCCCGACGACCCAAAGACCTGAAATTAAGAACGGACACCGGCTGTGTACGAAATTGAGAACGTCCTCCGCGACTACGCCTGGGGATCCACGACGGCGATTGCCGGGCTCCTGGGACGCCCAGAATCCGGCCGGCCGGAAGCCGAAATGTGGATAGGCGCACACCCGGACTCCCCGTCCGTTGCCCGCCGGCCCGACGGCACCACGGTGCCTCTCAACGACCTCATCGCCGAAGACCCGGAACACTACCTCAGCGCCGAATCCGTGGCCGCGTTCGGGCCGAAGCTGCCTTTCCTGACCAAGATCCTGGCGGCGTCCCAGCCCCTGAGCCTGCAGGTCCACCCCAGCCTGGAGCAGGCCAAGGCAGGTTTCGCCCGGGAAAATGCTGACGGTGTTGCTCCGGATGCGCCACACCGGAACTATCGGGACGACAACCACAAGCCCGAAATGATTTTTGCGCTGACCCCGTTCGAGGCGCTGTGCGGGTTCAGGCCGCCGGCGGCCACCCGGAAGATCCTGCTGCACCTGGCGGGCTGCTTCGACCTGGTGGAGAACGAGGTCCCGGCGCTGCTGACCGACCTGCTGCAGTTCCTGGACAATCCGGATGAGGGCGCGGGCCTGCGGAGCGCCTTCGAACGGCTGATCAATGGTGGCGAAGAGGTTTCGCATGCCACCGCGATGGTGGCCGCCGCCCTGATCTCCGGGGCTCCGCTGGCGCCGTACCAAGCGGAGCTGTCCACCGTGGTCAGCCTGAATGAGAAGTATCCCGGGGATCCCGGAGTGTTGCTTTCATTGCTGCTGAACAGGCTTTCGCTGGCTCCCGGCGACGCCGTTTATCTGCCGGCCGGAAATGTCCATGCCTACCTCCACGGTTTGGGCGTAGAGGTCATGGCTTCCTCGGACAACGTGCTCCGGGGCGGGCTGACACCGAAGTTCATTGACGTGCCTGAGCTCCTGAAGACCATCGAGTTCCGGCCTGTGGACGTTCCGCTGCTCACGCCGGAGTTCTCCGCACTGGGCCAGGAACTGTACCGGCCCCCCTTCCGGGAATTCCAGCTTCAGCGGATCGAGCTGGCCCCGGGCGCGGCACCGGTCCCGCTCGCCCAGTCAGGCGCCGTCGTCGTGATTGTGGTGGCGGGAGCGGTGTACCTCGACTCGCCCAAGGGCGACCTCGAGCTGGCCCGCGGCGGCAGCGCGTTCCTGGCCGCCTCTGAGGCCCCGGTGAACGTCCATGCTGTGGCCGGGGCTACGGAGACGGCGGTTGCCTTCGCCGTCACCACCGGCGCTCTTAGCGCCGCGTAACCCGTTTCAGCAGCTGGCGCGCGGCCGGCAGTCCTTTGCTGCGGGCAGCCGGCAGGGCATTCTGCAGTCCCTTGCGGGCGGCCGGCAGAGCCTTTCGGGCTGTCTGCAGTCCCTTGCGGGCGGCCGGCATGGCCCGCGCGTACACGGGGTAGAGGGGTGAGAGCGGCTTCTCCCACGTTCCCATGAGCATGTTCTTGTGCTTGGCGAACTGCTTCTTGAAGTCGGAGATGCCATCGTTGAGCAGGCCGTTGAAGTCGTAGCGCCCGCAGCCGTCCTCGCGCATGGCTGTCAGCGCGGCCCACTTCACGCCGTAATTCACCCGCTGTTTCTGGCCCTCGGCCGAGACACCGCCGTAGAGCTCAAACGCTGTTGCCCCGCTCCGGGACAGCCAGACGAAGGCCAGCAACTGGTCGCCGTCGAAAGCCCCGATGATGGGTGAGCCCTCCCCCATGTTGGCGAAGATATCCCGGTAGTACTGGTCCTCGTGGATCCCGAACCCGGCACGGGCGGCCGTCTCGTGGTAAATGCCCAGTACCTGCTCAAGCTCCGCAGCGGTCTGCACCTTCCGGAAATCCACCTCGCTGCGCATCGCTTTGCGGATGTTGGCGCGCGTGGACTTGGACATGTCCGCCATGAGCTCATCATCGGTCTTGGCCAGATCAAGGATGAGCGTGCGCGGGATCAGCACGGTGTTGGCGGATGGCTTGAAGCCCGCGGCAGCAACTGCGCCTTCGTAAGGGGACTCTGCGTCCCAATCGGGCTCAATGCTCAGCGCCACGCCCCGGTGGCGGGAGGAAGCATAGCTGGCCAGCTGTTCGAGGACGGCGGTGGTGTTTTCGGCGGAGCCCATGGGTCCGCGAGGTACGTAGACCAGCGCCCGGAACGGGAACGGCAGCTTCCGGACCAGCAACTGGGCGCAGCCGAGGATGTCTTCGTCGTCAGTAACCAGGACGCGGTCCACGGACCAGCCATGCATGGCCTTCGTTGCACCCCAGCCCCACAGTTGCTGCGGATGGCCCTGGAACCGGTCAACATATCCGTCCCAGACGGCGCGGTCAGTACAGGGCACAACGGCAAGACTCATGAATTCAACCCTATACCAACGCCCCGTAACGGCCGGCCCCGACCCGGCCCGCCCGTGAAGCCAGACAGCAGCCCGGCAGCATCCAGACCGCCCAAGAAGCCAGGCTGGATACAGAGAAGCGCCCCGCCGCAAATGCGGTGGGGCACTTCTCTCACTGTGCCGTGGAACTAGTTCTTGCGGGCGTAGCCCTCCCACTTGCTGGCCTGGTGCTCGCCGTCAACGAAGCGGATGGTGCCGGACTTGGAACGCATCACGATGGACTGGGTCAGGACCTTGTCCTTGGAGTAGCGGACGCCCCTCAGGAGGTCGCCGTCGGTGATGCCCGTGGCCGCGAAGTAGCAGTTGTCGCTGGACACGAGGTCGTTGGTGGACAGGACGCGGTCAAGGTCGTGGCCGGCGTCGATGGCCTTCTGCTTCTCGTCATCGCTGGTGGGCCACAGCCGGCCCTGGATGACGCCGCCGAGGGACTTGATGGCGCAGGCCGCAACGATGCCTTCGGGAGTACCGCCGATCCCCATGAGGGCGTCAACGCCGGTGCCGGAGCGGGCTGCGGCAATGGCGCCGGCGACGTCGCCGTCCATGATGAACTTGGTGCGCGCACCGGCTTCGCGGATCTCCTCGACCAGCGGGCGGTGACGGTCGCGGTCCAGGATCATGACATTGAGCTGGTTGACCTTCACGCCCTTGGCCTTGGCGATGAGGTGCAGGTTCTGCTTCACCGGGAGGCGCAAGTCGACCATGTCGGCAGCTTCCGGCCCGGTGACGAGCTTCTCCATGTAGAACACGGCGGAGGGGTCGAACATGGAACCGCGTTCGGCCACGGCGAGGACGGCGAGGGCATTGTTGATGCCGAGGGCCGTGAGCCGGGTGCCATCGATCGGGTCAACTGCCACGTCACACTCGGGCCCGGTGCCGTCGCCAACGTGCTCGCCGTTGAACAGCATGGGGGCTTCGTCTTTTTCGCCTTCGCCGATAACCACAACACCGTTGAAGTGGACGGTCTGAAGGAAGGAGCGCATGGCGTCGACGGCGGCGCCGTCGGCCTTGTTCTTATCGCCGAAGCCCACCCAGTGGCCGCCGGCGATGGCCGCGGCTTCGGTGACACGGACAAGCTCGAGTGCAAGGTTGCGGTCCGGCTCGTCGATGCCGACGGCGAGCGACGGGGAAAGCGTGGAGTACTTCTGGGTCATGGACGCTGGTGACACGTGAACCTCTTCTTCGAGTGGCGATCATTGGACCCGCTCAGCCGGATTCAGCAGACGCGGTGATTCCTCTGGTACTGATCATAGTCGCGGGCGCGACCCACGGGTGGTGGCATGACGCCCGGGCGCAACATGGCCCTCGGCGCTGGTTGCGGCCCGAGTGTGAGTTGGGCCGTTACATGCGCGACTATAGAGGGGTGAGCGAAATGCAGGAAAAGACCAGCCCCGGCCCAGATCCCTCTGACTCCGGACCCGCCGTACAGGACGCACCCCAGGCTGACCAGCCTGCTGTGAAGCCCGTGATTCCGGCCGCCGCCGCCAAACGCGCCAACGCGTCCGTGATCGGCATGATCGTTGCCCTGGTGGTCAGCATTGCCGCCTTCCTGCCCATCGTCCTGATGAATCCGCTTCCCAAGAGCGAGGGGTTCCGTCCGGACATCAACGTCAGCGCCGTGGCGGGGAACGCTGCCGATGTGGCGGGATTCACACCGGCCGCCCCCGATACGGCCGGCGCCTTCAGGCCAAATTACGCACGGTGGGAGTCGGGGAGCGGCAGCGGCGTTCCCACGTGGGAGGTGGGGTACATCACGCCGAAGGATTCCTTCATCGGCCTGGTCCAAACCCGGCAGTCCAATCCCACCTGGCTGTTGCAGCAGACCAAAAGCGCCCCCGTCACCGGAACCCGCGACGCCGCCGGCAAGGCCTGGGAGCTCCGGGATGCGGGCAGAGGCGAGAAGAGCATGATCCTGGACTACCGCGGAACCACCGTCATCCTCACTGGGACAGCGCAACTGGACGAATTCACCGTCCTCGCTAACGCCGTCGTGAAGTCCATGGACAGCAACCCGGCCCTAACGGTTTTACCGTCGGCCAGCCCCACGCCGTAAGGTAGGCCAGTGGCTACTTACCTGACTCCCGCCCTCGCCTGGCGCCGGCTGCGCGAAGGCAACGAACGTTTTGTCAACGGCGAATCGTCGCACCCAAACCAGGATGCGTCCCGCCGGTCGTCGCTGGTGGAGAACCAGCATCCGTTTGCCGTGATCTTCGGCTGCTCCGATTCACGACTGGCCGCCGAGATCATTTTCGACCTGGGGCTCGGGGACGCCTTCGTGGTGCGAACGGCAGGACAGGTCATTGACGACGCCGTCCTGGGATCCCTGGAGTACAGCATCAGTGTGCTGGGGGTTCCCCTGATCGTGGTGCTCGGTCACGACAGCTGCGGTGCCGTAACCGCAACGAAATCGGCTGTGGATACCGGCGAGATGCCGATCGGCTTCATGCGGGACCTCGTGGAGCGGATCACTCCCTCCGTACTGACGTCCTTGCGGAACGACCAGCACGAAATCAATGACATGGTGGTGGAGCACACCAAGCAGACGTCACAGCGGCTGGTGGACAGCTCCCGCGTGATTGCCGACGCAGTCGATGAGGGCCGCGCCGCCGTCATCGGTTTGAAGTACAGCCTCGTCGAGGGCCGGGCCAAGCTGGTTTCGGGCATCGGCGAGCTCTAGCCCGGGCCAAAGCCCGGTATGTAGCATGCGGTTCACGGTTTCAGCCCGGGGCGCACCTCGTCCTAAGCTAGCCCCATGACTTCCACTGAAGAATTCCGCATTGAACATGACACGATGGGCGAAGTCCGCGTCCCTGTGAACGCCCTGTACCGCGCCCAGACCCAGCGTGCAGTTGAGAACTTCCCGATCTCCGGCAAAACCCTGGAGCGCGCCCACATCGAGGCGCTCGCCCGGGTCAAGAAGGCGGCCGCGCAGGCCAACGCAGAACTTGGGGTGCTCGACGGCGAGCTGGCCAAGGCGATCGCCGAGGCTGCCGATGAGGTCGCTGCGGGCAAGTACGACGGCGACTTCCCGATCGACGTCTTCCAGACCGGCTCCGGTACGTCCTCCAACATGAACACCAACGAGGTCATCGCCGAACTCGCCTCGCGTGCCCTTAAGGCGGCCGGCAGCGACAAAGTTGTTCACCCGAACGACCACGTCAACGCTTCGCAGTCCTCCAACGACGTCTTCCCCACGTCCGTGCACGTTGCCGCCACCTCGGCCCTGATCAACGACCTCATCCCCGCCCTGGGCTACCTGGCAGAGTCGCTGGAACGCAAGGCCGTTGAGTTCAAGGACGTCGTCAAGTCCGGCCGCACCCACCTGATGGACGCCACCCCGGTGACCCTGGGCCAGGAATTCGGCGGCTACGCAGCCCAGGTCCGCTACGGCATCGAGCGCATCAACGCTTCCCTCCCCCGCGTTGCCGAAGTTCCCCTCGGCGGCACGGCAGTAGGCACCGGCATCAACACCCCCGCAGGCTTCCCGGAGCGGGTCATCGAACTGCTCGCCACCGACACCGGCCTGCCCCTCACCGAAGCGCGTGACCACTTCGAGGCACAGGCCAACCGCGACGGCCTCATCGAAGCCTCCAGCCAGCTCCGCAACATCGCGATCTCCTTCATGAAGATCAACAATGACCTCCGCTGGATGGGATCCGGACCCAACACCGGCCTCGGCGAAATCGCCATCCCGGACCTGCAGCCGGGCTCCTCGATCATGCCGGGCAAGGTCAACCCCGTCATCTGCGAGGCCTCCATCATGGTCTGCGCCCAGGTCATCGGCAACGACACCGCCATCGCGTGGTCGGGCACCAACGGTGCCTTCGAGCTGAACGTCGGCATCCCCGTTATGGCCGCAAACCTGCTCGAGTCCGTGCGCCTGCTGGCCAACACCAGCCGTGTGATGGCCGACAAGATGATCGATGGCATCACCGCCAACGTTGAGCGTGCCCGTTTCCTGGCCGAGGCATCGCCTTCCATCGTCACGCCGCTGAACAAGCACATCGGCTACGAGAACGCCGCCAAGATCGCCAAGAAGGCTGTGGCCGAGGGTCTGACCATTCGTGAGACCGTGGTGGCAATGGGCTTCCTGGAGCGCGGCGAACTGACCGAAGAGCAGCTGGACACCGCGCTGGACGTTATGTCCATGACGCGCCCGCCGCACAAGGCATAGAACCCCCGCTTACGACGGCGGCCTCCGTGAGCGCAAGCGTGCCGCGACCCGGGCAACCGTCACCGCCGTCGCGCGTTCCTTCACTGCTGAGCGCGGCCTGAACGGCTACACGGTGGAAGAGGTCTGCGAACGCGCGGAGATTTCCCGCCGGACCTTCTTCAACTACTTCCCCACCAAGGAAGACGCCATCATTGGCCACGCCGACGATGAGATCCCCGCGGACGTCGTGGAGGAGTTTGTCGCCGGCGGCACATCGTCGCCTCCCGGGGTAATCTCCCCCACCCTGTTTCGTGACCTGATCCGACTCTCGTTGAAGCTGTCCGAGCACATGACAGCTTCCGAAGAGGAGACGCGGCAACTGATCGGCGTCGTCAAAAAAGAACCCCAACTGGTCCTCCGGATCATCGGCGCGACCGAGCACCGGGAGGCACAGTTCGCCCGCGATGTTGCGCGGCGAGAGGGTGTGGCCCCTGACCACCCCGTGGTGCAGATGGCTGTCGCTTTGCTGGGAACCATCGCCCGGAAGAGCAGCATCGCGTATTTCTCCGACGGCAACACACGCCCCTACTCCGAGCTGCTGATGGAAAACATCACCGCCGCCAGCCAACTCTTCTCCCAGCATTTTGTGAAACCAGAACCCATAGAAGGACGACCATGAGCGCCACTGTCAGTTCCAAAGCCGCGACGGGTCCGCTGCTGCTGACCCAGAAGCGCATCTGGATCATCTTTTCGGCGCTCATTGCCGGGATGCTCCTGTCCAGCCTGGACCAGACCATCGTCTCCACGGCCATGCCCACCATCGTGGGGAAGCTCGGCGGCGTCGAGCACCAGGCATGGATCACTACTGCCTACCTGCTGGCCACGACCATCGTGATGCCCATCTACGGCAAGTTCGGTGACATCCTGGGCCGGCGGAACCTCTTCCTCGTTGCCATCGCCCTGTTTACGCTCGCATCGGTGGGCTGTGCCTTGGCCACCGATTTCTGGGGTTTTGTCATCTTCCGTGCCATCCAGGGACTGGGCGGCGGCGGCCTGATGATCCTCTCGCAGGCCATCATTGCTGACATTGTTCCGGCCAAGGACCGCGGTAAGTACATGGGCCCGCTGGGAGCGATCTTCGGACTGTCCGCCGTCGCCGGTCCGCTGCTTGGCGGCTTCTTTGTCGACCACTTGACCTGGGAATGGGCTTTCTATATCAACATCCCCGTCGGTGTCGCCGCCTTTGCCATCGCCTGGTTTACTCTGACTCTGCCGAACAAGAAGGCTGAGAAGCGGATCGATGTCCTGGGCGTTGTCCTCCTGTCTGCGGCCACCACGTGCCTGATCTTTTTCACCGACTTCGGCGGCAAGAAGGACGAGGGCTGGGATTCACCGCTGACCTGGGCATTCGGCGCGGGCCTGCTGGTCACCGCCGCGGCCTTCGTCATGGTGGAACGCCGGGCCGAAGACCCCATCATCCCCCTGAGTCTTTTCAGGAACCGGATCTTCGTCAACGCCACGGCTATCGGCTTCACCCTGGGTCTGGGTATGTTCTCGGCGATCGCTTTCGTGCCCACCTTCCTGCAGATGTCTTCAGGCACCTCAGCGGCTGAGTCCGGCCTGTTGATGCTGCCCATGATGGCGGGTCTGATGGGTACATCGATCTACTCAGGAATCCGGATCTCCAAGACCGGCAAGTACAAGATGTTCCCCATCCTCGGCGCAGCCTTCACGATGGCCGCAATGTTGTGGATGACCACGCTGACGGCCGCTACGCCGATTTGGGTCATCTGCGTCCAGCTGTTCACCTTTGGCGCAGGTCTGGGCCTGATCATGCAGGTGGTGGTTCTGGTGGTGCAGAACTCTGTCCCGGCCGGCCAGATCGGAACCGCGACCAGCACGAACAACTACTTCCGCGAAGTCGGTGCCGCCATGGGAGTGGCAATCTTTGGCGCCATTTTCACCAACAGGCTCTCGGAATCCCTGACGAACGCGTTCACCGGCGCCGGCGCATCGGCGGCGCAGGCCTCCCAGTCCACCAGCTCACTGGATCCGCAGGGTTTGAACCAGCTCCCGGAACAGCTTCGGGATGCAATCGTCAACGCCTACGCGGAGTCGCTGGCCCCGGTGTTCTGGTACCTCATCCCCTTCATTGCCGCTGCGCTGCTGCTTGCAATAACGCTTAAGCAAATACCGTTGTCCGACACGGCCGGCATGGTGGCCCGAGGTGAGGCCATAGGCGGCGAGGAGGCGGATCGGCTGGAGGCAGAGCGACTGGACGCCCGGAGGCAGGGCGGGAAGGGCGCTCCGCCCGCAACAGTCCCGGACGACGCGCTGGACAGCGTCAAGGACGACGACGGCGAACTGGTCTCGCAGCACCGCTGAGCCGTCGCCGGACCGACCGGAAGCCTGCACGGGCGCTGCAATCCGGGGGGAGGTGCGGCGCCCTTGCTGTTTCCGTTACGGTTCGAAGTAAGCAGCCTCCACGGGGGCCACTGCCCGGCGGATGCTCGTCAGGTGGCCCGGCATCAGCTCCGGGAGGTCGTCGATGCTGAACCAGCCGACGTCCAGCGACTCATCATCGTTGACGCACGCAGTCCCTGACACATAGCGGCACCGGAACACCACGTCGAGGAATTCGCAGACGTCCCCGTTCGGGTACGTAATCGGCCCCACTGTTCCCACTGAGACAACACGTTCCGGCTCGGCAACCACCGCTGTTTCTTCAAAGATTTCCCGCACCAGTCCGCGCGCGGGAGGCTCCCCGGGATCCAGCATGCCGCTGATCAGCGCCCAGTGTCCGTTGTCAGCGCGCCTGGCCAGCAGGACACGGCCGGAGTCGTCGAGGACCACGCCCCGGACACCGGGCACCCATAGTGGATCATTTCCGATCTTTTCGCGGAGCTTGAGAATGTAGTCGGGTGCAGGCATCCTGCCAGCTTAGCGGCCGTGGGAAGCGCACCGCCCCGTCATTTCCCTGTGTCAGGCCGGCAGCAGCATGGCGGCTGCCGCCCCAGCGAGCATGAACGGACCGAAGGGGATGGCTGACTTTAGGGTGCCGCGTCGCGCTGCCAGCAGGGCCAGGGACCAGAGGCCGCCCAGCAGGAAGGCCGCGAAGGTGCCCGCAAACACATGAGCCCAGCCAAGGTAACCCAAATACATCCCCAGGACGCCTGCGAGTTTGACGTCGCCAAAGCCCATGCCGGGCGGGTAAACCAGCCGCAGCACAAAGTAAAACACCCAGAGAACTGCTCCGCCGGCCAGAATTCGAAGGGCGGGTACGCCCAAAAGTTCGGCGCCGCCGTCGGGCGTTCCTTGCATGGCACTTGGACCGGCAACAACGTGCGCGATGGCAGCGGCAAGAAGCAGGACTCCCGCAACGGCGTAGGACGGGAAAACAATCCGGTTGGGCAGCAGATGGTGGCGGACGTCGATGACCGCCAGCCGGGCGGCCATCACCAGGAAGTATGCACACGCAGCAAGTACCAGCCAGAACGCCAGCGGGGTGGCGTCCCACAGTCCATCGAGTCGTCGGATCACTCCTCGGATGCTACTGGATTCCGGCGTGGCCGCGCAGGGTCCACGCGTAAACTGTGGATATGTCGACCTGGGACACGAGGCGCCGGCGGGACCCGGCAAGCAGTGGAGCGGCCACAGACCTGACCGCTACTTTCCGGAACCTGTGCCGTTCTTCCCCATGGAAATGGCAGTCCCTGCGGTTTGAATACTGGGATGAGCCGTTTGCCGATGCCCCGGAGGCGGCGCCGCTGGTCCGGGCGTGGCTGCGCCGGCCCGGGGCGCTCCGCCTGGAGACCGCCGACGGTCTGGTCCTCCACAGCACAACGGGGATCAATGACTCGAAGGACGGCTTGTACGTCAGCTCCACGCGGAAGTCCTGGCTGTTGCCGCCGCATCTCGTGGCGCCCGTTTACGACAACGGCGGCCTGGTCAGGCGCCGCCCGGAGGCTGCTTACGGCGAGCCGGGCTTCGGGAACGGCCGCTTCTCGGCGGCACTGGATCCCGTGGAGCTCGCTGGCAATGCTCCTGTGCCGTTGGAATTCCCGGGAATGAACCCGGTCGATGTGGAGGGGGTGCGCCGCGTCGAGCACCAAGGCCGGCCTGCGCTGGAGGCAACTGTTTCGCCCACTGCCTCGTACCGCCCCGCGGATCCGGATGCGCCGCTCTGCCTGCCGGGCAGTAATCGCGTTCGGATCGACCTGGAAACCGGTGTTTGTGTCGCCAGCGCGTCGCTGGAGGACGCCGCGCCGGATCATGGCCACTGGATCCGGATCATAGCGGTTGACGAGTACATGTTGGACGACCTCTTCCTCGCCGAGTCCATGAACCTCACGGACGTGCGCCGCCACATCACGTGGGACATCCGGGCCTGAACCCAACGCTTGACAAGCCGCATCTCCTGCGGTCGGTTAGGCTTCCGTGATGACCGCGCTGACCTCCGTTTGGCCCCTCTTCGGCCTCACCCTGACCACACCCCGGCTGGTGCTACGCCCCATCGCCGACGACGACATCCCGGCCGCTGTCGCAGCGGCGGCGAGCGGCATCCACGATCCCGGCCGGAACCCCTTCAGTAACCCTTGGACGGAACTTCCGGCGGACACGCTGGGCACCAACATGGCCCAGTGGTACTGGCGCTGCCGCGGCCAGGCCACCCCCGAAGACTGGACCCTGCTCCTCGGCATCTGGCAAGACGGCGAGTTCATCGGCTGCCAGGACATCGGTGCCAAGGGCTTCGCCACCCTCAAGACCGTCAGCACCGGTTCATGGCTCAAACAGTCCGTCCATGGCCAGGGCCTGGGCAAGGAGATGCGCGCCGCCGTCTGCCTCTGGGCCTTCGACTGGCTTGGCGCGGAAGTTGCCGAATCGGAGGCCGCTGCCTGGAACACCGCTTCCTTGGGCGTGTCCCGTTCCCTCGGCTATAAGCTCAACGGCACCACCCGCACGTCCTGGGGCAACAAAGCCGTGGACGTCCAAAAAGTCCGCCTCACCCCGGACACGTTCAAGCGCCCCGACTGGAGCCTCAAAGTAGAAGGCCACGAAGCAGCGGCAAAGTTCCTCGGGGCTCGCTAGGGCGGATGTCCGGGGTCCGGTCCGCCGCGACGCGGCTGGAGCGTGGGTGCGCCTTCCGGCAGCGTGCGTCAAAGGCGAGGAACGAGCCAGCACGCAGAGGAAGGGGCACCCGCGCGGACCCTAGATTTCCGCCCCTTCCAGCAGCTCCGTAACCAGTGCTGCGATGGGCGAGCGTTCGGAGCGGGTGAGGGTGATGTGGCCGAAGAGCGGGTGTCCTTTCAGGGTTTCGACGACGGCGGCAATACCGTCGTGCCGGCCGACCCGCAGGTTGTCACGCTGGGCGACGTCGTGGGTGAGGACGATCTTCGAGTTCTGGCCGATGCGGCTCATCACGGTGAGGAGGACGTTCTTCTCCAGCGACTGGGCTTCGTCCACGATGACGAAGGCGTCGTGCAGGGAGCGGCCGCGGATATGGGTCAGCGGCATGACTTCCAGCATGCCGCGATCCATCACTTCTTCCACGACCTCCTGGCTGACCAGGGCACCCAGGGTGTCGAACACGGCCTGCGCCCAGGGGTTCATCTTTTCCGACTCGGAGCCGGGCAGGTAGCCGAGTTCCTGGCCGCCCACGGCGTACAGCGGGCGGAAGACGATCACCTTGCGGTGTTCGCGGCGTTCCAGCACCGCTTCGAGGCCCGCGCAGAGGGCCAGGGCGGACTTGCCGGTGCCCGCCCGTCCGCCGATGGAAACGATGCCGACGGCGGGATCCATCAGCATGTCGATGGCCAGCCGCTGCTCGGCCGAGCGGCCGTGCAGCCCGAACACGTCCCGGTCACCCTTGACCAGCCTGACCTGCTTGTCGGCACCCACCCTGCCCAGGGCCGAGCCGCGGTTGGAGAGAAGCACCAAGCCGGTGTTGACCGGCATTTCCGCGGCTGCGGGGATGAAGACCGGCTCGTGGCCGTAAAGGGTGTTGATTTCGTCTTCGCTGGCTTCCACCTCGGCAATCCCGGTCCAGCCGGAGTCCTGCACCAGTTCGTTGCGGTATTCGTCGGCGGTGAGCCCCATGGCGGAGGCCTTGACCCGCATGGGCAGGTCCTTTGACACCACGGTCACGTTGCGGCCTTCGTTGGCCAGGTTCTTGGCTACTGCCAGGATGCGGCTGTCGTTGTCGCCGCTGCGGAACCCGAGCGGGAGCACGTCAGCGGAGACGTGGTTCAGCTCCACCATCAGGGTGCCCCCGCTGTCACCAATGGGAATTGGTTGGCTTAGGCCGCCGTGCTTGACCCGGAGATCGTCGAGCAGCCGGAGGGCTTTGCGGGCAAAGTAGCCCAATTCGGGGTCGTGCCGTTTCCCCTCAAGTTCGCTGATGACCACGATAGGGACGATGACCTCGTGCTCTGCGAAGCGCAGCAGTGCGCGCGGGTCCGAGAGCAGGACGGAGGTGTCAATGACAAAGCTGCTGATGGTGGCTTCCCTTCCGGAGACGGCAAAACCGGCCGCAGCTTTATCGGCTGCACCGGTTTTTGAGGTAGCTCGCGTGGTGCGAGAGGTAGCTTTCTGTCCCTCGGAAACAACCTCGGGCAGTGGTTCAGAAGTAGCCACATCGACTCCAGCCCCGGGCACATGCCCGGATTTGTTATTGGTGAGGCGGTTCGGCCTGAAGGCCGGACTCGGCCTCCCATACAACCGGTGCGAAAATTCGCTCCATGTACTGGCCTCCCCGAACAGCCGGCGGTTTTGCCTGCTGATGGTTACAACGTAAATCCCCGGCCAGTAATTTCCGAAATCATCCGTCGGCGATTCCTGTTGCCAAATTGTGAACCCCAGATGAACGGGCACGACGGCGGGATACCCGCCCGGGGTGCTGCCGTGCGGGGAAGCCCTGCTCAGGTACCGAAGCGGCGCTGCCGTCCGGTATAATCGCGCAGTGCCCGCAGGAAATCGACCTTGCGGAACGCCGGCCACAGGGCCTCGCAGAAGTAGAACTCGCTGTAGGCGCTCTGCCACATGAGGAAGCCGGACAGCCGCTGCTCCCCGGAGGTCCTGATGACCAGGTCGGGATCGGGCTGGCCGCGGGTGTACAGGAAGCGCGAAATATCGTCCACGCTGAGGCTGTCCGCGAGCGCTGAGATGTCAGATCCCTTGGCGACGGCGTCGTGAAGCAGTTCCCGGACGGCGTCGACGATCTCGCGGCGGCCCCCGTAACCCACCGCAACGTTGACGTGGATCTTTTCCTGCACCGGAGTCCGGGCCGTCAGTTTGTTGAGCCGCTCGGCCAGGTAGTCGGGAAGGAGTTCGGGGGCTCCCATGGCGTTGACCGAGATGTTGGCGTCCTCGTCGAGCCGGTCCAGGGTGTTGGCGATGATCCCCATCAGGAGATCCAGTTCTTCGCTGGAGCGGCTCATGTTGTCCGTGGACAGCATGTACAGCGTGACCACTTTGACGCCGAGTTCCTGGCACCAGCCAAGGAATTCATGGATTTTGTCGGCGCCGGCCTGGTGGCCCTGGCTGGTGGGAGCGTTGAACTGCTTGGCCCACCGCCGGTTGCCGTCCACCATCACACCGATGTGCTTGGGGATGCGGCCGCCGGCCAACTCCCGGAGGAGCCGTCTCTCGTAGAAGCCGTAGAGGAACCCGCCCAATTCCACGAGGAGACTCACCTGACTTCCGTTACTGTTCGACGGCATTGCACATCCTAGGCTACCGTCCGCGGGCAGTGCGCACGCGCCCTCGAGCGTCATCCGGACCGTCGAATTGAGTTACCGGTGAGTAACTTAAGGCGCCGGAGGATATTCTGGAGGCATGAACAGCCAGACTCCCGACGCCGGCCGCGCACCCGAGGCGGACGGCCATAGCCCGGTGGATGACGCCGCGGTCCGGCTGGCCGAACTCCTGATGATCAAGCCCAAGTGGCGTGGCTGGATCCACACGGTCGCCGCGCCGCTGGCGCTGGTCGCAGGCATCATCCTCGTGGCCGTGGCCCCCACCACGGACCGCAAAATCACCTCGGCCATCTACGCCGCCACCGGCGTCCTGCTTTTCGGCGTCAGCGCCGTCTATCACCGCGGAAACTGGTCCCCCCGCGTCAAGATGCTCCTCAAACGGCTGGACCACACCAACATCATGCTGGTCATCGCAGGCAGCTACACGCCGCTTGCCTGGTCCTTGCTTGAACAGCCCAAGGCCGTCCTGCTGCTCTGGGTCATCTGGTCCGGCGCCATCCTCGGAGTCCTGTTCCGCCTCCTGTGGACGAACGCCCCGCGCTGGCTGTATGTGCCCATCTACATCGCCCTCGGCTGCGGATCGCTGTTCTATCTGCCGGAGTTCTTCGCCGCCAGCGTCCCTGCGGCCGTCCTGATCTGCGTGGGCGGCGTCCTGTACATCACCGGCGCCGTGTTCTATGCGCTCAAGAAGCCCAACTTCAGCTACCACCATTTCGGCTTCCACGAGCTCTTTCATGCGCTGACGGTGTTCGCCTTCGGTGCCCATTTCGCGGCTATCCTCATCGCCGTCCTCAGCTGACGGGCCCCGCACCCACCATCAGCTCAAGCCGCGCACGCAGGTCCTCGGGCGTAGCCACAGGACGTTCACACACCATGTTCCGGCACAGATAGGCCAACGGGGATCCGCCCGGCCCGGGTGGCCTGTCCGCAAGCAGCGGGACGGCTTCCGGTTCGGCCGGGACTGGCTGCCCTCCGGAAGGAGCGTCCGACGGCGGAACTTCCGCGCCGCCGTCGTCCTCCACCGCGATCACCAGGCCTGGACTGGCTGACTTGAGCAGCTCCAGGTGCAGTGCCGTCCTTTCGGGACCTGGCGGCCCGACGACGGCGGCCTCCACCGGGCCCGCGAGGGCTGCCTGGGCGGTCGCCAGGAGCCAGCCGGCCACCCGCGGCGCCTGCCCTGCCAGCGGCGGCACGAGCGCAAGGACCTGCGCGGCCAGGGCACGGTGCTCCGCGGACCCGGAAAGCGCGGCGTAGCTGAGCAGGACGCCGGCGAACGCCGCGGCGCCGCTGGGCGTGGCGTTGTCGAACGGGTCCAGGCCCGCCTGACCGCCCTGCGCCGCCCGTACTTGGCCATCTCCCCCGGCGGTGTCGACCAGGCGGCCGCCCACCACGAAGCGGCTGCTGGACGAGTGCACCAGCCGTTCGGCGAAGCGGTACCAGTGCGTCCGGCCGGTGGTGGCGTACAGGGCAAACATGCCCTCTGCGCAGAAGGCATAGTCCTCAAGCAACCCATCCATCCCGCGGGCGGTGCCGGCATGGGAGACCCGGATCAGCGAGCGGGCATCGGCCTGCCAGTGGACGCGTTCAAGGTAGGCGGCGATCGATTCGGCCGCGCCGGTAAAGTCGTCCCGGCCCAACACCGCCCCGGCTTCGGCCAGCGCTGCGACGGCGAGCCCGTTCCAGCCGGCCACCACCTTGTCGTCCCGCGCGGGTTGGGGCCGCAGATTCCTGGCGGTCAGCAGGGTTGGACGGGCCCTGGCCCACAACTCCGTCTCGGCACTGTCCAGGCGCCGCGCGGGGTGCAGGGGCGAGCCGTATTCGGAGACGGTAGCTACCTGCCCGACGTTCATCAGGCGGCCAACAGCGCCTCCGTCGGCGTCGCCCAGCACTTTCTGCAGGCCTTCAACGGTCCAGAGGTAGGCGGCCCCTTCGTGATGTTCACCGTCCACTACGGAGTCGGCATCGAGGGAGGAGGCGAGCGCAAAGCCGGCACCGCCTGAGCCGCCGACAGGGTCGAGGGCGAGGGATTCCAGCATCCACTCTGCGGTACGAACGGCCACGTCCGCCGCTTCCTCGGCGGAGAACACCTCATTGCCGCCCAGGCGCACCCAGTGCACGTATTCACGCAGTAGCTGGGCGTTGTCGTACAGCATCTTTTCGAAATGCGGGACTGACCAGTCCCGGGTCACCGAGTACCGGGCAAAACCGCCGTCCAAGTGGTCGAAGAGCGCCGAGCGGGCCATGGCCGCCAGTGTCCGGCCCGCCATGTCCCTCGCGGCAAGAGCAGTGTCCGAGGGCACCGCGGCGTGCCTGATCAGGAACTCCAGCACGGCCGACGGCGGGAATTTCGGGGCGGCGCCAAAACCGCCGCCGGTCACGTCCTCGGAGCGGGCCAGCGAGGCAACGGCGGCAGGGAGGAGGTCCGGGTCAAGCAGGGGCGGCGGTCCGGACACCGTCACGGCGGCCGAGAGCTGCGCGTCGCTCAGGCTTTGAGCCAGCGACGTGGCGTTTTGTTCCACCGCGTCGCGCCGTTCCTGCCACGCGTCGTTGACCGCTTCCAGCACCTGCCGGAAGGAGGGCCTCCCGGGCATCGGGCGGGGCGGGAAGTAGGTGCCGGCGTGGAAGGCAAGGCCTTCCGGGGTGAGGAAGACGGACATCGGCCAGCCACCTTCGCCGCTGATGGCCTGTGTGGCAGCCATGTACACGGCGTCAACGTCGGGACGCTCTTCCCGGTCCACCTTCACGGCCACGAAATGCGCATTCAGATAGTCGGCGGTTTCCCTGTCCTCAAACGACTCATGCGCCATGACGTGGCACCAGTGACAGGCCGCGTAGCCGATCGACAGGAACACCGGAATGTCCCGGCTGGCGGCGGCGGCGAAAGCCGCATCACCGAACGGCTGCCAGTGGACGGGATTACCCGCGTGCTGGCGCAGGTACGCGGAAGGTTCACCGCCCAGGGCGTTGGAAGCGGTGGCGGGCGCGGCCTCCTGTGCAGGACGGCCCTGGCTCTCGCTGTTCATCCGTGTCCCCTTCGTTCACTCACGGCAGGGAATGTTGCTGCCAGTCCCAGTCTACGGAAGCAGGGTGAGCGAGGTGGGGCCGCGGGAATGGTGCCCGTCTACTCCCGCGGGCCTCGCCGGTTGATGTCTGAGCCGTCCTGGGCGCGGCTCTGGATGCCATCCTCCACGGGATGACGGACGTCGTCGGCTTCAATGTCTGCCGCCTCCGCCGCTGCCTGGCGTTCCTCTTCCACCTGGCCCCGGTACCGGACCCGCCGGATGCGACGGACCATGTCCACAATCAGCACCGCGGTGGCCAGTACAAAAAAGGCCGTCATGATAAAGCCCCACAGGCCCGGAGTGATCTGGTCCTCGGAGATGCCCTCCCGCAGGCCGGGGGTGGGCAAGGGCGTAGGCGTGGTGGACAAAGCCAGGAGCAACTGATGCACGGTTTAACCTTCTATGGAAACTGGTGGGCAGCCGGCGACGGTTTCCGCACCCGGGGCCGCTGGACCCGGATCATCCCACCGCTTTTCTACACGGCATAGAATAATCTGCCGCATCTATCTTAGCCCGGCGAACAGATCCTTCTCTGGGAAGGTGGCCGGAATCCTGGACTCGATCAGCGAATAGTCTTCCCACGGCCACACCCGGCGTTGCATCTCAGCGGACACGGCAAAGAAGAACCCCAGGGGATCCACTTGGGTACGGTGTGCCCGCAGTGCGTCGTCGCGGGCCTCAAAGTAGTCACCGCAATCAATCTGGGTGGTGGTGGTATGGGTGCCGGGCGGCGGTGTATGGCCTTCGGCGTCCGCTTCGAGCCAGGCGGCAAGACGCTCCGCGTATGGCGACCGCAGCCCGGCTTCCTCAAGGGCAAAGTGCAAAGCACGGAATCGGGCAGGGTTGAAGGCGCGGTCGTAGTAGAGCTTGCTGGGCTCCCAGGCAGGGCCTGTTCCCGGGTAGCGGGCCGGATCGCCGGCAGCGGCAAAGGCCTCCACGGCCACCCGATGGGCCATGATGTGGTCGGGATGCGGGTATCCCCCGTTCTCGTCATAGCTCACCATGACGTGCGGCTTGAAGTCCCGGACCAGCCGCACCAAGGGCGCAGCGGCGTGCTCCAACGGCTGCAGCGCGAACGATCCGGCCGGCAGGGGCGGCAACGGGTCGCCCTCGGGCAGGCCCGAATCCATAAACCCCAGCCAGCGCTGTTTGATGCCCAGGATCCTGGCCGCCTGATTCATCTCCAGCCGCCGCGCCCCCGCCATGTCCCGTTTTGGATGGGGCGCACCTTCCACTGCGGGATTCTGGATATCGCCCCGGGAGCCGTCCGTGCAGGTGGCCACCATGACGTCCACGCCGGCGGCAGCGTACATGGCCATGGTGGCCGCGCCCTTGCTGGACTCGTCATCCGGGTGCGCATGAACGGCGAGCAGACGGAGCGGAGCCGGGCTTTGAGTGGACGCTGTCATCGAAGGACGGCTCCTTTTTCTTCTGGGGCTGGCATTTCGGCCACTTGCCTTAACGGGCTGGGGAACAATGACGGCTGCGGTATTGATGCGGGGGCAGAGCGTGGTCACGGACCGGCTGCATGATCCGCTGGGACGGGCACGGTCCGGATCCGAACTAAACTGGACTGGTGACTACCCAGGATCAGCCCGCCGTGTCCCCGCCTGCAGACACTAGCCTAGCCAATCGTTATGGCGGTCAAAAGCGGCCCCTTTCGCGGGCGGCCAAACGCGGCATCGCCGTGGCAGGCCTTGCAGTCGGCGTCGGTTTTATGGCCTGGGTCTCCACATCCTCAGCTGCCTCTGGCGTAACGTTCAAGGACATTGGCTTCAGTACTGTCGATGCCACGCAGGCCGAGGTTGATTTCCAGGTCACCAGGGAGCCGGGCACGGCCGTAAAGTGCGCTGTGAAAGCCCTGGATTCCAAGTTCGCCGTGGTGGGCTGGAAAGTTGTGGACATCCCACCGGGAGCAGCGGACAAAACGGCCGACGGCGGCCGAACCGTCGCGCAGCGCGTGGCACTGCGGACCGAGTCGCCTTCCGTTTCCGGTGTGGTGGATAACTGCTGGGCCCCGGAAAGCGGAAAGTAACTTCATGTGATCTGCGCCGCATCCCCTTTGGGATATCTCCAGAGTTTTGACTACAATGGACCAATACCTTTACCCCGCTGAGCTGGTTACTGAGTTCCACAAGTGGCCACCGTGGCGGGGTCTTTTGCATGTACGACCATTAGGAGAAGTCCGTGTCTACCACCAACAGCGCGCCTGCAGCCTGGCTCACCCAGGAAGCTTTTGACCGCCTGAAGGCAGAGCTGGACCACCTTTCCGGCGCAGGCCGTGCGGAGATTGTCCAGAAGATCGAATCTGCCCGCCAGGAGGGCGACCTCAAGGAAAACGGCGGTTACCACGCGGCCAAAGAGGAACAGGGAAAGATTGAAGCCCGGATCCGCCAGCTGACGGTGCTTCTGCGTGATGCCCACGTGGGGGAAGCCCCGGCCGATGACGGCATCGTCGAACCCGGCATGCTTGTAGTCGCCAAGATCGCCGGGGACGAAGAGACGTTCCTGCTGGGGTCCCGTGAAATCGCGGGCGACTCGGACCTGGATGTGTTCAGCGAGAAGTCGCCCCTTGGTGCCGCCATCGTCGGGCACAAAGAGGGCGAGACCCTCAGCTACACCGCTCCGAACGGCAAGGACATCACGGTGGAGCTCATCTCTGCCAAGCCGTACACCGGCTGATACTTACTGGCCTCAACCTCAACGCCGGTCCCCGTCAGGGGGCCGGCGTTTTGGTGTCCCTGGGGCGCAGCAGAAGAGCAGCCACCACTCCCCCCGCTGCCCCGCCCAGGTGCGCCTGCCAGGAGACGAAGCTTCCCATGATCGGCAGCACACCCAGCAGGATGCTCCCATAGACCATAAAAAGGACCACCGCCAGGAGGATCTGCCGCCAACTCTGGTTGAAGAAACCACGGACCAGGAGGAAGGCGAACAATCCGAAGACCAGCCCGGAGGCTCCCACGGTGATGCCGCCGTCGCCAATCAGCCAGACGGTCAGTCCGGAGCCCAGCCAACTGAACGCCAGCGCCGTCAGGAACACCCGCAGGCCTGACAGGAAGACCAGGAACCCGAAAATCACCAGCGGAAAGGCATTGGACAGCAGATGGTTCATGTTGGCGTGGAGGAGCGGAAAGGTGAAGATGTCCAGGAGCCCGTCAAGAGACCTTGGCCTTAGCCCGAAGGTCCTGTTCAGTGCGTGGAGGGTCAGCATATTGACCACTTCAATGACAAAGAGCACAACGACAAAGCCCCCCGAAACCAGCAGGCCGCCCTTCGCGCGCGAAGCAGTGGTTTCCCTGCTCCTTGGCCTTCCGTCCCCCATCGCATCCAGCATGGCTGCTCCTAATGCACCACAATCGGCTGAAAACCCTCGGCGCGGAGGGCGCCCAGGACCTGTTCGCAATGTTCGTGGCCCTTGGTTTCGAGGTTAACGGTAATGGAGACGTCACCCATGCTGATTGAGCCGCCAACACGTGTGTGGTCCAGCCCGGTCACGTTGGCGTCGTTCTCGGCAATGATCCGGGCGATGGTTGCCAGCGAGCCCGGCCGGTCATCGAGCATCATGCGTACCGTCATGTAGCGGCCGGCGGCGGACAGACCGCGCTGGATGACCTTGAGCATCAGCATCGGGTCAATATTGCCGCCGGACAGGATCACGGCGGTGGTGCCGGGGTTTTCAATCTTCCCGTCCATCAGCGCGGCAACCCCCACAGCTCCGGCGGGTTCCACCACAAGCTTGGCCCGTTCCAGCAGGAAGATCAGCGCACGCGCCAGCGAATCCTCGCTAACGGTGACCACATCATCGACCAGTTCACGGATGATGCTGAACGGCAGCTGGCCTGGACGGCCCACGGCGATGCCATCAGCCATGGTGGACACTTTCTTCAGCGGAACCAGCGCATCGGCGGCCAGCGACGGCGGATAAGCGGCTGCGTTTTCGGCCTGGACGCCGATGATGCGGATCTCACGCCCAAGCTCCCGGGCCCTTGCCTTCACGGCCACTGCGACGCCGGCCAGCAGCCCGCCGCCTCCCACGCCCATCAGGATGGTGTCCACGTTGGGGATCTGTTCCAGGATCTCCAGCCCCACAGTGCCCTGGCCGGACACCACATCCACATTGTCGAACGGGTGCACAAAAACCATGCCCGACTCGTCGGCATATCGCTGCGCCTCGGCGAGGGCCTCGTCCACGTTGTGCCCGTGGAGTACCACCTCGGCACCGTGGCTGCGCGTGGCGGCCAATTTGGGAAGCGCTACGCCCAGCGGCATGTAGATGCGGGCCTTGATGCCGAGGGCTTTGGCGGCCACCGCCACGCCCTGGGCGTGATTACCCGCCGACGCAGCCACAACGCCGCGCTTTTTCTCTTCCGCGGACAGCTTTGCCATCCGCACATAGGCGCCGCGGACCTTGAAGGAACCGGCCCGCTGCAGGTTTTCGCACTTGAAAAAGACCTCGCCGCCCACCATGCCGCCGAGGGCCCGCGATGATTCCACCGGTGTCCGCGTAATAATCCCATCGAGCAGCTTCTGCGCCTCCAGGACATCGTCCAGCGTGACGGGAAGGGTATCGAGGGTGTTCACGGACTGTTCTCCTTGGGTGGATTCGGCTCCGGTGGCCGGCAGACGGGTCAGGCCTTGCCCTCCGGATTGGATGCGTCTGTGCTGTTTGCGGCGTCCTCGCCACGGAGGGACCTGCCGCCCGGCAACCGGACTTCCCTGATGGTGTCATCAGTGTCCGGGCCAAGCGTCACCGGCCCCTCGGGGGTTACCAGCACTTCTTCATGTTCCCACGTTCTGGCAGCGATGTAGCGAATTGCGGAGTTTGCTACGGCGAGAATGGGCACCGAGAACAGCGCCCCGGGAATACCTGCCAAGTACGATCCTGCCGCCACGCTCAGGATGACCGCCACCGGATGCAGGGACACGGCTTTGCCCATCACCAGTGGTTGCAGGATGTGGCTCTCCAACTGCTGAACCAGGAGCACGATGGCCAGCATGATGAGGGCGTTGATCGGCCCGTTTGCCACGAGCGCCAGAAGAACGGCGATGGCTCCTGTCACCAGTGCGCCGACCACCGGAATGAACGAACCAATGAACACGAGCACGCTCAGCGGCAGGGCCAGCGGAACACCGATGATTGCCGCTCCCACGCCAATGCCCACCGCGTCCACGAAGGCGACAAACATTTGGATCCTTGCATAGCTGACCATGGACGCCCACCCCTTGCGGCCGGCGCCAAAGGTGGCAGCGCGCGCCTTCTTCGGTAGCAGGCGGACCATGAAGGCCCAGATCCTATCGCCCTCAAGAAGGAAGAAAATCAGGATAAACAGGGCCAGCACCAGGCCTGCTGCGAAGTGGCCTGCAGTACTGCCGAACGACAGTGCGCCGCTAAGGATGCTGCTGCTGTTGTTCTGCAGGGCAGCGGTGCCATCCTTCAGGTACTGGTCAATCTGGTCCGCCGTCAGGTGCAGCGGCCCTTCGGCCAGCCAGTCCTGGACCTGCTTGACGCCAGCCAGCGCCTGGGACCAGAGTTCGCCAAAACCTGAAGCCAACTGGCGCCCAACAAGGGCGAGGGCACCAACGATCAGGCCGATAAAACCGAGGACGGTGATGGCCACCGCAGCGCCGTTGGGCAGCCGCTTGCTCCGCAGCCAGCGCACCACAGGGCTCAGCAGCCCGGCCAGGAGAGCTGCCACCATAACCGGAATGATCAGGAAGCTTATCCGGCTCAGCAGCCAGATCAGGGCGCCGCCTACTACCAGGATGAGCCCGATCCGCCAGGCCCATGAAGCTGCGATGCGGACCCCGTACGGGATGTCCTGCTCGAGCTCCCGGTCCGCCCGGATGCGGGGGGTTCGGGGCTTTTCAGCGGGCCGGACCGAATCCGATACCTGCCGGTCCGGCGTTGAAGCGGATAGGGTGGCGTCCTCAGCTGGCGTCATAGCCTAATACTTCCTCAGCTGAGGCCCTTATGCGAAACGACTATCCGGCGTCGCCCAACACGGCATCGATCCCCCAGGCCATGGTGAAGGATTCTCCCGGCGGGAGCCACCGCAAACCCTCACCTGAGTTGAAGGCATTCGCGGGACCGGTCATGGGTTCGACGGCCACCGCCCGGGGCCGGCCCGGCAGCTGGGTTGTCACAAAGACGTGGACGTAACCACAGGACTCGTCCTGCCACAACGTCACACTGCGGCCGTCCGGCGCGGCGAGCGTGTGGCGGGCCGTGCCGCCGTCGAACCTGAGACCGGTCAGGGCCACATCGATGTCAAGGTCCCCGATGCGCTGGCCGCCGCGGAAGTCGCTGTCCCCGCTGACGGGCTCCGAGCTGCGGGGAATCAGCCGCTCGTCCGCCACGAGGCTGGTATCTGCGGCCACGGTCAGGACCAGGTTGTCCACGTCCGCGTCACCGAGCCGCAAATACGGGTGGGCGCCCAGCACGAAGGGCGCCGGGGCGGTGGAGTCGTTAATCAGGCTCTGACGCACTTCCAGGCCCAGATCCTCCGCGAGCAGGTACTGCACCCGGTGGCGCACCAGGAAGGGATAGCCGTGCTGGGGGAATACCGTCGCCTCAAGGGTCACCGAATACTGCGACTCGTCCACGAGGTTGTAGGCGGAGTTGCGGAGCAGCCCATGGCTGGCGTTGTTCCGCGAAACCTCCGTGATGTCGAGCTGCTGCTTTTTCCCATCGAGGTACCAGACTCCGTCCTCCACCCTGTTCGCCCACGGCGCCAGCGTAATTCCGGCGGCCCCGGGCGAAATGTCGGCATCACCGTACGTCTCTGTGAGCTGGACGCCGGCACGGCTGTAGAGCCGGAGGCCGGCTGCCAGCTCCGTGACCACGGCCAGGGCATCGCCCCTCCGGAGCTCGTATTGGCGTCCCGTGGCATACGTCCGGAAACCGGAGGGAACGCTCGCGGCCGGGGTTGTACTCGAAGTCATGAGCACCACCGTACAGGTGGCGGACGGCCCCCGCCATCATCACTTTGTTATTTTTTGTTTGAAAATCTTTCTTTTTGAGCAGATCCTTGGCATGATCGATCCAAGCCGCACACTCGGAGGACCTCAGCCATGACACGAATGACCAGCACCCGGCTCGCCGACGGCCGGGAGCTTATCTATTTCGACGACGCCGGGTCCCGCCTTGCCGCGTCCCGCACCCGGGAGACGAATCCCGATCGACGGGAGCTTCCTGAGCGCGCGGAGCCCGGAGAAATCCGCTTCGATGCACTGTCGAATGAATGGGTGGCCGTCGCCGCCCATCGGCAGACCCGTACCCATCTGCCGCCCGCCGATCAGTGCCCCCTGTGCCCCACCACGGCGCACAATGCCTCGGAAATTCCCTCGCCAGACTACGACGTGGTGGTGTTCGAAAACCGCTTTCCCTCTCTGGGCCCTGCGGCTGGGCCGATCCCGGAGGATCCGGCCTGGGGCACCGCGGGGCCGGCGTACGGCCGTTGCGAAGTGGTGTCGTTTACGCCCGAACACGCGGGATCGTTCAGCGGACTGAGCGAGGCCCGCGCCCGCACTGTAGTGGAGGCCTGGTCGCACCGAACGGAAGCACTCAGCCAGCTCCCTGGCGTCCGTCAGGTGTTTCCGTTCGAGAACCGGGGAGCTGATATCGGCGTCACCCTGCACCACCCGCACGGGCAGATCTATGCCTACCCGTACATCACCCCCCGGGCCGGGACTCTCGGAGTTGCGGCGCGGAAATTCTATGATGGGTCCGACGGCCGGCGTACCCTCACCGGGTCGCTGCTGCGGGCGGAACGCGAAGACGGGAGCCGGATGGTCATGGAAGGCGAGAACTTTAGCGCCTACGTGCCATTCGCTGCCCGCTGGCCGCTGGAAATCCACCTTGTTCCGCACCGCCAGGTACCCGACCTTGCAGCCCTGAGCGGGGAGGAAAAGGACGAACTGGCTCACGTTTACCTGGATCTCCTCAAGCGGCTTGACGCCTTCTACCCGACGCCGACGCCCTACATTTCGGCCTGGCACCAGGCCCCACTGGACAAGGTGCTGCGCCCGGCCAGTTACCTGCACCTGCAGCTGACCTCCCCCCGCCGGGCGGCGGACAAGCTGAAGTACCTTGCCGGCTCCGAGGCCGCCATGGGGGCTTTCATCAACGACACCACACCGGAAAGCGTGGCGGAACGGCTCCGTGCAGTCACCGTTCCGAAGTCTGCTGCCCCCGCTGCCCCGCAGCCCGCCCAACCCGAAGGAGTACACGCATGAGCGAGCGCCCTGACCCGCCGACCACACAGGCACCGCCCGGCGCAGCGGACCTTGCGGCACGCTTTGAGCGGGAGTTCGGCAGGCTTCCCGACGGCGTCTGGCAGGCACCGGGACGCGTTAACCTGATCGGCGAACACACCGACTACAACGAAGGCTTTGTGCTCCCGTTCGCCATCGACAAAACTGCCCGCGTGGCTGTTGCAGTCAGGCAGGACTCCACGGTCAGGCTCCTGTCCACGTACGGCGACCAGGGCCTGGTGACCGCAGACCTGGCGGCTTTGGCGCCAGGCTCAGCGAAGGGCTGGACCAAGTATCCGCTTGGTGTGGTCTGGGCCCTGCAGCAGCGTGGCATCGCGGTCCCCGGCCTGGACCTGCTCCTTGATTCGGACGTGCCGCTGGGAGCCGGCCTGTCCTCCTCACACGCCATCGAGTGCGCCGTCATCACGGCCCTCAACGAATTGAGTGGAGCCGGGTTGGGACCGGAGGACATGGTGCTCGCAACGCAGCGCGCCGAAAACGACTTCGTCGGTGCCCCCACAGGCATCATGGACCAGTCGGCCTCGCTTCGCGGGTCCAAGGGCCATGCCGTGTTTTTGGATTGCCGGGACCAGAGCGTCCAACTGGTTCCCTTCGACGCCGAGTCCGCCGGCCTGGTCATGCTGGTGATCGACACCAAGGTGTCCCACTCCCATGCCGACGGCGGCTACGCCTCACGCCGGGCTTCCTGCGAGCGGGGTGCAGAAGCGTTGGGCGTGAAGGCGCTCCGGGATGTTCGGTCCAGGGATCTGCCGAAGGCGAGCAGTCTCTTGGACGATGTCACCTACCGTCGCGTTCGCCACGTGGTGACCGAGGACGAACGGGTCCTGCAGACCGTTGAGCTGCTCGTCAGTGACGGCCCCGGCGCCATCGGGGCGCTGCTGGACGCCAGCCACGATTCCATGCGGGACGACTTCGAGATCTCCTGCCCGGAACTGGACCTGGCAGTGGAAACCGCACGTACCAGCGGCGCCATTGGCGCACGGATGACCGGCGGCGGTTTCGGCGGGGCAGCCATCGCGCTCACACCGGTGGAGGCGGAAGCCCGGGTGCGAGCCGCCGTCGAACGCGCGTTTTCTGAGGCCGGCTACACGGCTCCGGAGATCTTCACCGTGACCCCGGCCGCCGGCGCGAAGCGCATCTCATAGCTCAGGGCACAGCTGAACAACAGAAGAGGGCTCCCGCGTGCGCGCTGCACGGGTGGGAGCCCTCTTCAGTTAGACAAACCGTACGACGGCGGATGCCGCTTGGGTGCTAGTCGTCGCCGCGCAGAATGGCGAGCAGGCGGATAATCTCCACGTACAGCCAAACCAGGGTGACAGTCAGGCCGAAGGCCGCGGTCCAGGAGAAGCGCTGCGGAGCGCCGCTCTGCACTCCGGCTTCGATGCTGGTGAAGTCCATGATCAGGGAGAACGCGGCCAGGCCGATGGCCAGGAGGCCGATGAAGACACCCAGCGGGATACCGAAAATATGCACGCTGCTGCGCAGCCCGAACGGAGAATCCACGGCACCGGTCCACATCATGACCATGTTGATGATCGCGAAGACGGCATAGCCGATGGTGGCAATCATAAAGAAGCGCATCGCCTTGGGCGTCGCCCGGACCTTGCCGCTCCTGAACAGGACCAGGGTCACGGCAAACACGGACAGCGTGCCGATGACTGCCTGCAGCCCGACGCCGGGAAACATCTGGTCCAGGATGCGGGTTAGTCCGCCCAGGAACAGGCCTTCCAGTCCGGCGTAGGCAAGGATCAGCGCCGGTGAGGGCTGCTTCTTGAACGTGTTGACCATGGCCAGGACGAAGCCACCCAGTGCACCCACGATCATCAGCATGCTGGCAAGGCCCATGCTGACGAACAGGGTCACGGCTGCGCCGGCAACCACCATGGCGAGGCAGGCAGCGGTCTTGACGATGACGTCGTCGTACGTCATCCGGCCGGTGTCGGCGGGGCCTGCGGCCGGCTGGTTGTACATCTGCTGAAGCTGCTCAGTGGTCATGGGCTGCTGTTGGCCCCAACCGCCCTGCCCGTCCATGACCTGGCCGGGCGCGCGGCCATACGACTGCTGTCCGTAAGGCTGCTGGCCGTACTGGGCCTGTCCGTAGGGCGCCTGCGGGACACGCGGTGCCTGCGTTGCTCCACGGAAATTCTTTCCGTTGAAGATCGGGTTTCCGCCAAGTGCCATTGCTGGTGTCCTCCAAGTAAAGGTTTGAGAGTCGTGAACTATAAGCCACGCTACCAACATCCACGCGCTCACGCGCCAATAAGTTCCCCTCACGAAGGCGCCGAAACCCAACTGTGATGCTGGTCGGCGTTCTCAGCCCACTCCCAGGTAGGCCTCCTTGATCGCCGGATTCGCCAGCAGCTCCTTGCCGGTACCGCTGTGGGTGATCTCCCCGGTCTCGAGGACGAAGGCGCGGTGTGCTCCTGCAAGCGCCTGGTTGGCATTTTGTTCCACCATGAGCACGGTGGTCCCCTGGTTATTGATTTCCCTGATGATCTTGAAGATCTGGCGAATGAATTGCGGAGCCAGTCCCATCGACGGCTCGTCAAGGAGCAACAGCTTAGGGCCGGACATCAGCGCCCGTCCGATCGCCAGCATCTGCTGCTCGCCGCCGGACATGGTTCCGCCGTATTGCTTGATCCGTTCCTTCAACCGCGGGAATAGGTCAAACACCCGCCCCAGGTCCTGCGGCACACCGGTTCGGTCCTTCCTGCCGAAGGTCCCCATGTCCAAATTTTCCATGACCGTCATGCCGGGGAAGATGCCCCGCCCTTCCGGAGCCTGGGAAATACCGCGGACAACCCGGATGTGTGCCTTCATCCGGGTGATGTCCTCACCGGCAAAGGTAATCTTGCCCGCTGAGGGGTTGAGGATCCCGGAGATGGTTTTCATGGTGGTTGTCTTGCCGGCCCCGTTGGCCCCAATCAGGGAAACGACCTCTCCCTCGTTGACCGTGAAGGACATGTCCCGGATGGCACGGATGCGCCCGTAGTGGACAGAAATCCCTTCAACCTCAAGCAACGTCATCTTCGGGCTCCCCCAGGTAGGCCGCTACAACCCGCGGATCTTCACGAATGGCCCGTGGCAGGCCGTCGGCAATCTTCTTGCCAAATTCCAGGACAACAATCCGGTCCGTAACGCCCATGACCAGCTTCATATCGTGCTCAATCAGCAGCACTGTGTAGCCCTCGTCGCGGATGGTGCGGATCAGGGCCATCAGCTCCTCCTTCTCGGCCGGATTGAACCCGGCAGCAGGCTCGTCCAGGCACAGCACCTTCGGGTCCGTGGCCAGGGCACGCGCGATCTCCAGGCGCCGCTGATAGCCGTAGGGAAGGTGCCGGGACAGGAAATGCGCGTGATCGGCAATTCCCACAAAATCCAGCAGGGCCATTCCGCGTTCAATAGCGGACTTTTCCTCGCGGATGTGGGTGGGCAGCCTCAGCAGCGCTCCCCCGACGCTGGTGCGGTGGCGCGCGTCCAAACCGACTACGACGTTTTCGAGGGCCGTCATCTCGCCGAAGAGACGGATGTTCTGGAAGGTGCGCGAAAGCCCCAGCCGGGTGATCTTGTGCTGCTTCAGCCCGTTAATGACCTGGCCCTCCAGGACCACCTCACCGCTGGTGGGTTTGTAGACCCCCGTCATGGCGTTGAAGCAGGTGGTCTTCCCGGCTCCGTTGGGCCCGATCAGCCCAAGGATTTCGCCACGCTTGATGTTGAAGCTGATGTTGTCCAACGCGACCAGGCCGCCGAACTTGATGGTGAGGTTCTTCACCTCAACAATGTTCTCGCCAACCTTGACGGCGATTTCCCGGTCCGGTGCCACCTTTTCGGCCAGCTGCGGCTCGACCCCCGCTTCGGCGAGTGCAGCCACGTCCGGGCCGGCCTGGGCCGGCGCCTCCGTTTCCCCTGCCTTCGCCCGCCTGGCAGTCACGTTTTCCTCGGTCATGCCTGCGCTCCTTTCTCACTGTTGGGGCCAAGCCGCGGACCGGCGGCCGGTGGCGCGGCGGGCGACGACGGGCCGGCGCCGCCCTTCTTGGCTACCTTGTCGTAGGCTGTCCGCCCGTAGGCGAGCAGGCGCTGGCGTGCCGGCAGCAGGCCTTGGGACCGGAAGATCATGATCAGCACCAAAGCGATACCGAAGATGAGGTACTTGTACTCCGCGATTGCGGTAAAACGCAGCGGAATGTAGCTCACCAGGGCACCACCTAAGATGGCGCCGACCTTGTTTCCTGCGCCTCCGAGCACCACCGCGGCAAGGAAGAGGATGGAGGTGGTGACGTCGAACTTCTGGTTGTTGACGAAGCCCACCTGTCCGGCAAACAGGGCCCCCGAGAGTCCGCCGATGGCTGCACCGATGGCAAACGCCCACACTTTGTATTTGAAGGTGGGCACGCCCATGATTTCCGCAGCGTCTTCGTCCTCCCGGATGGCAATCCAGGCCCGGCCCACCCGGCTCCGCTCAAGGTTCCCCACCAGCAGCGTGATGATAATGATGATGGTCAGGGTCAGCCAGTACCAGGGAACTCCGTTGGAATTGGAGAAGATGGGAGTGCCGTCCGCCTCGGTTCCGGGCGGGTGCCCAACATTTTGAAATCCCACCTGACCTTTCATGGCCGGAATAATCGTGGCAAGAATCCGGACGATCTCCCCGAATCCGAGGGTAACGATGGCCAGGTAGTCCCCGCGGAGCCGAAGGGTTGGAACGCCCAGCACCACGCCAAAGAACATGGTCACAGCCATGGCAATGGGGATGGTCCACAAATACGGGATGTGCAGGAACGGCGAGTCCGGGCTCGTCAGCATCGCTGCGCAGTAGGAGCCGACGGCAAAGAAGGCCACATACCCGAGGTCCAGGAGGCCCGCGTAACCCACAACCACGTTCAGTCCGACGGCGATCAGCGCGAACCGTGCCATGTCGAAGCAGGCGAGGGCGAAATTGTTGCCCGGCTCGGTGGTGATGATGGGCGGATTGATCAGCGGCAGCAGGTAGGCCAGGACCACAACCACAATCAGGAAGGCCCACTGCTGCTGGCGGGAGAGTGCGTTCCACCGCTCACTCCATGATCCAAAGATCCCCCGCCCGCGCTTTTCCGGGGTAACGCTGCTCCCCGGTCCGGTGGCTAACGCCTCGCGGTCGGCCGCAGCCTGGGCAGATGCCGCCTCCGGAAGCGGGGTGGGTCCATCTGTCATGCTCATGCTTTGCTCCTTCCCAAGGCAGTGCCGAGAATACCCTGCGGCCGCAGCAGCAGAACCAGGACCAGGACCACGAAGGCAACAACGTCAGTCCATTGCGAATTTCCGAGCAGGATCTGGCCATAGTTGCCAATGAGACCCAGGAGGAGGCCGCCCAGGAGTGCACCGCGGACGTTGCCGATGCCGCCGAGTACCGCGGCCGCAAACGCTTTGATGCCCAGCACGAAACCGCCGCTGTATTGGACTCCGGACGGTATCTTCATGACGTAGAAGAGGGCTGCCGCTCCGGCCAGCAGGCCTCCGATGACAAAGGTGGTGATGATGATGCGTTCTTTGTTGACGCCCATCAGCGTGGCCGTGTCCGGGTCCTGGGCCACCGCACGGATGCCGCGGCCGGTCCGCGATTTTCGGATGAACCGTTCAGTGGCAACCATCATGATCACCGCGGCGATGATGATGACCAGCTGCTGGGAATCCACGATGGTTCCGAAGACATCGAAGATGGGGGTCGGCCGGAACATGGTCAGGGCCAGTTCCGGGCTGGGACCGCGCCACAGGTAGATCAGGTACTGGATGGTGAAGGATGCGCCGATGGCGGTGATCAGGAAGACGAGGCGGGGAGCATTTCGCTTCCGGAGGGGTTTGTAGGCCACGCGTTCCAGGACGAAGGCCGTCAGTGCGGAGGCGACCATGGCCACCACCAGCGCCAGAATCAGGTTCAGGATGATGGCCCAGATGTCCAACCGTGGGACCGAAGGGCCGAAGCCCAGTCCGCTGAGCGTGAAAAAGACGGCGTAGCAGCCCACGATGAATACTTCGGAGTGGGCAAAGTTAATGAGGTTCAGGACGCCGTAGACGAGGGTGTAACCGAGCGCGACCAGCGCGTAGATGGCACCGAAGGTCAGGCCGTCAAACGTCGCGCTCCAGAAGTTTTCCATGAGGGACGGGACGTCGAAGGAAATCCAATCATTTTCCAGCGGCAGGTGGACGAGCAGTGGGAGCATCGGGACTTCCTGTCAGGCGTTAGGTCAGGAAAAAGGCTGCGGGGGCCGGCGATTGCTGGCCCCCACAGCCGGTTGTTCTAAGGCGACGGTTACTCGCCGATTGGTCCGATCGGAACGATCTTGCCGTTCTCGACTTTGTAACCGTAAACAGTCGGTGCCTGCAGTTCGCCCTTGGCGTCCCACTTGTAATGCTTGCTCAGGCCGTCCTTGTCGTAGGCCTTGACCCAGGACAGCAGGTCCGCGCGGGACTGCTTTCCAGCGTCGATACCCGAGAGGAGCACCGTAGCTGCGTCGTAGCCCTCGATGGAATAGGTTCCGGGCTCGGTGCCCTTTGAAACGTCTTTGTACGCTGTCGCAAAATCAGGAATGAGTTCGCCGGGGATGCACGGGCAGGTGAAGTACGCGTTGTTGGACGCGTCGCCGGCCTGCTTGATGAACTGGTCATCCTTGACGCCGTCAGGTGCGACGAACGTGCCGGTGAAGCCCTTGCCTGAGAGCTGCTGGTCGAAGGGTGCACCCTCGGCGTAGTAGCCCGAGTAGAACACGGCGTCGGCCTTCGCGTTCATGATCTTGGAGATCACTGCAGAGAAGTCCTTCTGGCCGGTGGTGACCTTCTCCGTCCCGACCAGTGCGCTGCCGAGCCCTGCGGAGGTCGACGTACCAAGTCCGATGCCGTAATCGGAGTCGTCCTGGACGAGGTAAACCTTTTTGGCGCCCAGCTTTCCGGTCAGGAACTTGGCGGCAGCCGGACCCTGCACGGCGTCGTTACCCAGACCGCGGAAGAAGGTGGTCCAGCCGTTCCCCGTCAGGCCTGGGTTGGTAGCCGAAGGCGTGATGTGAACCAGGCCCTTTTGTTCGAAAATGTTGCCGGTTGCCTTCGATTCACCCGAGAACGGGAGCCCGATGACGCCTACAATTTCCGCTTCGCTGACCAGCTGGGTGACGGGCCCGGTGGCCTTGTTCGGGTCCCCTTCCGTGTCAAACTTCTTGAACTGGACCTGGCAGCCGGGATTTGCGGCATTGTGCTGGTTGATGGCGAGCTGGATGCCGTTGAAGATGTTGACACCGAGCTGGGCGTTCGCTCCCGTCTGGGCCCCTGCATAAGCCAACGTCGTTGTTGCGGCGCAGGTAGCCTTGCCGTCGCCCTTCGGCAGGACAGCGCCCTTGGGCACATCGACCTTGGAGATAGCCGGGATGTTCACCTTCCCGGACGTTCCGGAGGTGGTTTCGGTGGTGGTCGGGCCTGCCTGATTGGCACAGCCCGAGAGGGCCAGGGTGAGGGTGGCCGCCGCGGCCCACGCCGTCATGACTTTCTTTCGGTACATTTATTTACCTTCCGAACCGGATAATCTCGACTGCTGCGGATGACCGAGGCAGCTTACGCGTACTTCCGAAATTGTTTCCTGAGACTACCCCCAAAGTGTGTTGTGAAACACACTTCCCTGGGGTGTGGCGAAAACATGGATCAGGGGCTCCTGATTTAGCTTCAAAATAATCCATATACGCCGCGGATATAAGTGACTGAGGTCACATCCTTATAACAGTCGTTGCATATACGGAATCAACCCGGCGCAGAGATGCCGGCAAGTGGAGAAGTGCGAGGTCAGCGCAGGTGAGAACGCCCGGAAGGCGCACCGATAGAGGGAATGTGTACCCCAGGTGGGACTCGAACCCACAACACGCGGATTTTAAGTCCGCTGCCTCTGCCAATTGGGCTACTGGGGCGCCCGGTCAATGGTATCCCGTGATCAGCCTGCCAGTGGTGCGGCATACCGGAACGTGCCGTGGACCCCGCCGGGCCAGAGTGCCAGCGGAAGCAGCTGGAAATTGTCGCCCCAGGCCTCTTCAGGCGGCAGCACGCCGAAAGAGGCCGCCGGGACGAACCCGAACCGGGGGTAGTACTCGGTGCTGCCCAATAGGGCAATGCCGCCCTCCCCCGCCGCGTTGGCCCGGGCGATGGTCTCCTTCATCAGTGCGGTGCCGATCCCGTGCCGCTGCAGCCGCGGCGTGACGCCGATAGGTCCCAGCCCCAGCAGCCCGTAATCGCCCGCCCAGCCCCGGGTGCTGATCACATGGCCTACGATTTCACCCCCCAGTTCCGCCACCACACTGAATTCAGGCAGGTATTCCTCGCATTCGAAGAGCCGCCGGAGCACCTCAACTTCAGTCGGCTCGCCCTCCACCGCCAGACCTGTCACTGGAGAAATGGCGAACGCCTCGGCTGTCAGCGCGAGGATCCTGTCCCTGTCCGCGGTTGTCTCATTCCGAAGCACCAGCTCAGGCCGTGGCTGGTGCAGGCTTGCAGCCGACAGTTCATGGAGGACTTCGAGGGCACGCGGTGCATCGGCGACAGGCACCAGAATATGGTCATGGTGGAAGCCCGCCAGCACGTTGCAGCTGATCCTGGCATCAGTGAGGGCTTTCCCGACGGCGGCGGTCAGGCCGACAGCCTCCAGTTCCGAGTGCACGTGCAAGGTAATCCAGGCGGCCACAAAGTCGTAGTGCAGCCCCAGGCTGTCTGCTGATTCCCGGGGTAGCACCACCGTGAGGCCCTCGGCTTCGCGCACCGCAGCTTCTATTCCCGGCTCCAGTGGCCTGCCGTGCGGCCACAGGACATAGACGTATTCGCCGTCCCTGAGCACCGGGTTCAGGGTTGCGAGCAGGGCCTGGAGGTTCATTTCGCCAGTCATCCTGCCAGTCTAAAAGGGCATGCCTCCCGATGCGGCAGACGCGCGCGAAAAGGACGCCCTGCCGGGACACGCAAACGGCGGCCATCCCCCTGAGGGAACAGCCGCCGTCGGGCGTTATTGCAGTGCGGCGCAGAAGGCGCTATTTGGCGTCCGCTGTGACTGACTGCTTGGGATCCACACTGGTGGCAGCCGCGGAGCCAGGCTTGGCGGCTGCGGCCTCGGGGGCTGCCGGAGGGGCGGCGGGCGCTGCAGCCGGCTTGGGTGCCGGGGTGGCAGCCGCAACGAACGCGCCGCGCGGGTTGTCCAGGTCGATCAGCTGCGTGGTATCACGGCCCATGAAGAATGCCAGGATCCAGCCCATGATCACGCGGATCTTGCGCTCCACCGTGGGCATGGCCATGCCGTGGTAGCCGCGGTGTGCCAGCCAGGCCAGCGGGCCCTTGAGTCCGATGCGGCCGATGAGGTTGATGTTGGCAACACCCTTCCACTCACCGAAGCCGGCCACAGCACCAAGGTTCTTGTGCTTGTAGTCCTTCAGCGGCTTGTCCCAGCGGGAAGCCCACAGGTTCTTGGCGAGGCGCTTGGCCTGGCGCAGTGCGTGCTGGGCGTTCGGGACGCAGGTACCGTCCGGCAGGCCGCTGCCGGTGAGGTCAGGCACTGCGGCGATGTCGCCGGCGGCCCAGGCGTTCTCAATGATGCCCTCGTCACCGGAAATGCGGAGGTCCGGGAGTACGCGGACGCGGCCGCGGGGCTCCAGTGGGAAGTCGGATGAGCGGATCATCGGGTTGGCCTGCACGCCGGCAGTCCAGACCAGCGTGTCTGCTTCGAATTCCTGGGCCAGGGTCTTGTCCGGGAGGTTGATCAGCTTCAGGGCGCCTTCGGCGCTGTCCAGCGAGGTGTTCAGCAGGACCTCGATGCCGCGGCTGCGGAGGTGCTCCACAACCCATTCAGCCTGGGGTGCGGTGACCTCGGGCATGATGCGGCCCATGGCCTCAACCAGGACGAAGCGGACTTCCTCCTGCTTAATGCGCGGGTTGTTCCGGACTGCGGCGCGGGCCAGGTCTTCCATTTCGGTGATGCACTCGATGCCGGCAAAACCGCCACCGACTACAACGAAGGTCAGGGCCTTGGCGCGGGCGGCGGGGTCCGTGATGGTGGAGGCAGCTTCGATCCGCTCCAGCACCTTGTTGCGCAGGGCCACGGCCTCTTCGATGGTCTTCAGGCCGATGCCCTTGTCCGCGAGGCCCTTGATGGGGAACGTGCGGGTGATGGCGCCTGCGGCGACCACGATGTCGAAGTACGGAACCTCAATGTGGGCGCCGCCGTCCGCGGGTGCCACGACGGCGGTGCGGTTGGTGTGGTCGATCGAGGTGACGCTGCCTTGGATAAGTTCAGTCTGCTTCAGGTGCTGGCGGTGGGAGACCACTGCGTGGCGGGCCTCGATGTTGCCGCCGGCAACTTCGGGCAGGAAAGGCTGGTAGGTCATGTAGGGCAGTGGATCCACGAGGGTGACGATGCCACCGGCATTCGCGATCTTCTTCTGCAGTTTGAGTGCTACGTACAGGCCGACGTACCCGCCGCCGACGACGAGTACCCTGGGACGGTCCTGGAGCTCTGGGGTGGTTGCCATGGCTCAAGGATACCGTAGTTTGTGAAAATCTTCACTAACTGTGCTTGCCACCCGAATCCACGGCATCGAAGACGCCGGTGTCCGGATCTTCGCGCGCAAGGCGCGGGTCGCGGGCGGCCCTGCGCAACTGGAAGCCGGCCACGGCGATGATCACCACGAAGAGCAAGGCTGAACCGATCACGACGGCGGCGCCGATGGCACTGTCACGCTGGGAGGGAGCCACCGCGGCGGGCACAGTCGGATCGGGCAGGGTGGGGACGGCGCTGGCCACGTCAGGGCTGGGAGCCGGGGCCGGCGTGGCCAGGTTCCCGCGGCGGTGCACCCGGATCCAGTCCGAAATGGAACCCAAGGGGTTGGCCGCGGCTTCAGGCACCGAATCCTTCAGGGCGCCCTCCGCGTTCAGCACGCCAAAACCGTACAGCGGATCCTTCCCGGGCGGACCGGCATCCTTTGCCGTACTGACGATCCGGTTAATGACCTGCTTCGCGCTCATCTCCGGCCACTTGGACCTGACCAAGGCGGCCACGCCGGCCACGATCGGAGCGGCGCCTGAGGTGCCTGCCCACTCGGCGTAACCGCTGCCGGGCAGACCGCCGAGGAGGTTCTCCGCGGGCGCGGCCACGCCGATGCTGATCCCCTGCGAGGACGAGTCGACACTCGCAACCCCCCTGCGGTCCAGACCGGCAACGGTCAGGACACCGGGGATGGTTGCAGGAGCCCCCACCTGCAGGTTGCCGCCTATCCTGTTTCCGGCCGCGGCTACGATCACGACGTCTTTCTGCTCGGCATAAAGGAAGGCCGCGTCCCAACTCTGGGGCCACTGCGGGGTGGTGCTGCCCAGGGAAATATTGATGACCCCTGCGCCGTTGTCCACGGCCCAGCGGACGGCCTCGGGGATCTGGTCCTGATCGGTCTTGCCTGCCGGGTTTGCTGAACCCAGCCAGGTGGAAACCGAGAGGATTTCTGCCTCCGGCGCCACCCCCACGATGCCGTCCGGGCCCACCGTTGACGGGGCGGCGCCTGGTGACGGGGCGGCGCTGGGTGACGGTGACGCCGTGGCAGGCTGGTGGCCGCGGCCGGCAAGCATTGTGGCTACCAGGGTGCCGTGTTCGGGTTTGATACCGAGTGTCTTCTGTCCGTTGGCGGTGCCTGCCCCCGAGACGTCATACCCCCCGGTCACTGCACCCTTCAGGTCCGGGTGGCCCGCGTCCACGCCGCTGTCGATCACCGCGACCTTCACGCCCGCGCCCTTGGAGACTTCCCAGGCCTTGGTGATCCCGGACTCGCCCAGCCAATACTCTTTGTCCCGCACCTCGTCCGCCTGCGCGGCGGGCGCCAATACCAGGCCTGCACCAAGGCTGACGCCTGCGAGGGTCATCGCCAGGAGCGCTGAGGCGGTCCGGCGGAGCCGGGCTGTTGCTCTGGTCATGTGGATTCCCCTGCTTGGTGCACTGATGCCCGGCGTCAGTTGAGGCTCAGGGCAATTCCATCAAGAATATCGTGTTCGCTGGCAGTGGCTGTGACGATCCGGCCGCCGCTGAGGTCATGGAGCCGCTCCAGGATCCGGGCCCACACCAGTCCGCCGGCGCCCATAACATCCACCCGGCCCGGGTGCATGTAGGGCAGTTCAGCACGGGCTGCCCTGGTCATCGCCAGGAGGTCCGCGGCGGCCTCGGTAATTGTGCCGAGGGGCAGTTCAGCTCCGTGGATGGCCGCCGGCGAATATTCCGGCAGCCGCAGGGCGTGCGCCGTGATAGTGGTGATCGAACCGGCAACGCCGACGACGGCGGTGGCGCGTTCCAGCGGAACGTCGAGGCCTGCACGGGTGATGGCGGCGTCGACGTCGGCTTCCGCGGCGGCGATCTGTTCCGCCGTGGGCGGGTCATCGCGAAGGTGCCGTTCGGTCAGGCGGACGCAGCCGATGTCCACGGACTTGGCGGCCGTGACGCCGTTTGCCGTGCCCAGGACAAATTCAGTGCTGCCGCCACCGAGGTCAACCACCAGGACCTGGTCCCCGTCACGGATGGGCAGGACGCTGCTGGCCCCGGCGAAGGACAGGGCCGCCTCTTCGTCCCCCGAGATGACCTCGGGCGCAACACCGAGCAGGTCACGGACTCCGTCCACGAACACCTGGCGGTTGCGGGCGTCCCGGCTGGCGGAGGTGGCCACAAAGCGCACCGACGTGGCCCCGTGTTCGCGGATCAGGGCGGCGTAATCCGCAGTGGCCGCAAAGGTGCGCTCCAGCGCTTCGGGGGCAAGTTCGCCGGTGGCATCCACACCCTGGCCGAGGCGGACCACGCGCATCTCCCGGACCACGTCCGTGAGCCGGGGGGTGCCGTTACTGCTGTCCACATCCGCAATCAGCAGGCGGATGGAGTTGGTTCCGCAGTCGATCGCAGCGACGCGGGTCACGGGGTGGCTTCCGGGGTACCCGCGGTTTTCCGGACCGGGGCAGGCCGGCCAACGAGCTCCGGCAGGCCCTGGGGTCCGTGGCGGCTCAGGTCCCGCGACGGGGCTTCCCCGGCAGTGTCCCAGGCGCCGTCGCAGTAGCAGCGGTCCGCGGTCCACCATTCGCTGATGCCGGCGATGGCTTCGTCTCCCAGCGGGTTCACGCCGGGCCCGGCGGCCAGGGAATGTCCCACCAGCACGTGCAGGCATTTCACGCGGGTGGGCATGCCGCCGGCGGAGATTCCGTCAATTTCCGGGACGGCACCGATGCCTGCCCGTTCGCCGATGCCGGCCCGGGAAGCGAGGTAGTCCTCGTGGGCCGCACGGTAGGCGGCCGCAAGAGGCTCGTCCGCGGTGAGCCGCTCATTCATCTCGTTCATCAGTCCGGCAGCTTCGAGCCGGGAGACTGCCGAGGTGATGACGGGGTGCGTCAGGTAGAAGGTGGAGGGGAATGGTGTGCCGTTCCCCAGGCGTGGTGCCGTGGCAGCCACCAGGGGATTGCCGCACACGCAACGGGCCGGGATTTCGACGACGTCGCGCACCGGCCGTCCAAGTTGCCTGCTGAGTACTTCAAGATCATGTGCTGATGGCTGGCGGGATTTCTCCGGCTCAGGTGCCGTGTGTGCTTCCACTGGCGCGGCCATCCTTCCTCTGGTGGTTCAGTCTGTGGCCGCACGCCTGACGGACTCCCACAGGGAATCCACCCACGGCAGATCGGCGGGGTCTTGCGCTGCTGCGGCGTTCTGGCTACTGCGTGATCCTGCGGGCAAATCACTGCCAAAGACCCAGTAGCCGGTTTCGCCCGGCATAACCATGTTAATGCGGTCGCGGGCCTGCTGTTTCACGTAGTTGGGATCCTGCCAGCGCGAGATCTGCTGTCGCAGCCTGTCCCCCTCGGCCTGGCGGGCGGCGATATCGTCGTTCAGGGCGGTAAGTTCGGCACGTTTGTCGAAGAAGATCTTGACCGTGGGCGCAAGCATAATGGTGATGGCAATCATCACGACGGCGAGTGCCAGCATGCGCCCGGAAAAGGCCTTGGCCGGTACGGGCTGCGTTTCATCCGGCGTCTCGCCCTTGGGCGTTCCGGCCGCAGCGGACGCGCCGCTCCCTCGCATTTTCGTGCCGGGTGTGCCTTTTGCAGGGGCGCCCTTAGTGGCGGCGGGGGCTTGTGGGGAGTCTGCCGTTTTTGCGGCGGGGCCCGCCGGCTTCCCGGCTTTGCCGTGGGCGGTGCCGTCCTTTGTCCCGCCAAAATGGGCGCGGATGACATCGGCGGTGTCGGCAGCGGCTTCCTGGGGACGATCCGTTGCGCCGCGATGCGTGGAAGCGGCCTTGGGAACTTTGGGACGGCGGGTAGCCATGACACTCCTGAAACGTGCGGCCTGCCTCGGCCGGCAACTCTGCGCTGGTACATATGCCTGCGCTGGTACAAGTGCCCTGCCAGCAGCAGGCCGAAACAAAAACCGGTGGCTATGGTCTTTCAACCATAGCCACCGGTCAGTGGTTTACGCGGCTACTAGCCCTTGAAACGCGGGAACGCGCTGCGGCCGGCGTAGCGTGCGGCGTCGTCGAGTTCCTCTTCGATGCGCAGCAGCTGGTTGTACTTGGCAACGCGCTCGGAGCGGGCGGGGGCACCGGTCTTGATCTGTCCCGCGTTGGTGGCAACGGAGATGTCAGCGATGGTGGTGTCCTCGGTTTCGCCGGAGCGGTGCGAGGTGATGGTGGTGTAACCGGCGCGCTGGGCCAGGGAAACCGCATCCAGCGTCTCGGTCAGCGAACCGATCTGGTTGACCTTGACCAGCAGCGAGTTGGCGGTCTTGGTGTCGATGCCGCGCTGCAGGATGGACGGGTTGGTGACAAAGAGGTCATCGCCCACGAGCTGGACTTTGTCGCCGATGGCGTCGGTGAGGGTCTTCCAGCCGTCCCAGTCGTTTTCGTCCAGCGGGTCCTCGATGGAGACCAGCGGGTAGTCGGCAACGAGCTCGGCGTAGTAGGCGCTCATCTCGGAGGCGGAGAGGGCCTTGCCCTCGAACTGGTAGGCGCCGTCCTTGAAGAACTCGGAGGAGGCAACGTCCAGGGCCAGGGCGATGTCCTTGCCCGGGGTGTAGCCGGCGTTCTTGATGGCTTCCTGGATCAGGTCCAGCGCGGCGCGGTTGGACGGCAGGTTCGGCGCGAAGCCGCCTTCATCGCCCAGGCCGGTGGAAAGGCCCTTGGCCTGCAGGACGGACTTGAGGTTGTGGTAGACCTCAACGCCCCAGCGCAGGCCCTCGGAGAAGGTCTCCGCGCCGATCGGGACGATCATGAATTCCTGGATGTCGACGTCGGAATCCGCGTGGGAGCCGCCGTTGAGGATGTTCATCAGCGGAACGGGGAGGACGTGTGCGTTCGGCCCGCCGAGGTACTTGTAGAGCGGCAGGTCCGCGGAGGCGGCAGCAGCGTTGGCCACGGCGAGGGAAACACCCAGGATGGCGTTGGCGCCGAGCTTGCCCTTGTTGGGGGTACCGTCCAGGTCCAGCATGGCCTGGTCGATGCTGCGCTGGTCCGTGGCGTCGAAGCCGATCAGGGCCGGAGCGATCTGGTCGATGACGGCGTCAACGGCCTTCTGGACACCCTTGCCGAGGTAACGGCCCTTGTCGCCATCACGAAGCTCAACGGCCTCATGCTCGCCGGTGGAGGCACCGGAGGGAACTGCTGCACGGCCGATCTGGCCGTCGGAGAGCAGTACTTCAACTTCTACGGTCGGGTTGCCTCGGGAATCGAGGATCTCGCGGGCGTGGATGGCATCGATAAGCGCCATGGATTTGCTCCTTGGGGGCGATTTTTTGGTGGATCTAACAGCTGAAAATTGGCGGAATCTCTGGGACGTCGTCGTCAGGGACTAGCGTAGTCGAGAGTGGTGGACGTTACGGAACGCTATCCGTCACCCGGACGTCATGATGGCGTCCCGAACCGCCGCCGAATGGCTCCGCGCAGTGCGCGCTCTGCGTCGAATCCCCGGGCCCGGGCAGAGCCGACGACGGCGAGCAGCAGGTCGCCGAGGTCTTCTTCGGTTCTGAACGTCTCCTGCGCATGGGATTCGGCAGGTTCAACCGCCAGGCCTGCGCGATCTGCCCGGTCGAGGAACTTCTGCGCCTTAGCCAAGGCAGGCAGGGCGTCCGGGATCCCTTCGAAGGGGGTTTTGCGTTCGGGCCGCTCCGCGGTCTTGACTGCATCCCACTTCTGGACGATCTCCTCCACCGTGGCGGGGAAACTGTCCTGCAGCGTTCCGTCCGGCCGGAAGACGTGCGGGTTGCGGCGGACCATTTTGGCGCTCAGGCCACGCGCGACGTCGTCGAACGTAAACGAGCCGCGTTCCTCGGCGAGCCGGGCGTGCAGCACCACCTGGAGCAGCACGTCGCCCAGCTCGCCGCGGAGTTCGGTGTCATCGGCACCGGTCTCGATGGTCTCGGCAACCTCGAAGGCTTCCTCCAGGAGGTACTCCACCAGTGAGGCGTGGGTCAGCTCACCCATCCATGGGCAGTGCTCCCGCAACTCGGCTATGACCGTGACCAAGCGTTCGACGGGACCCTCGTCAGCCAAGGTTGGCGTAGGTGTCGTTGATGTACTCCACCAGCGCTTCCTTTTCCTCCAGCGGCAGGAATGATGCCTCGGCGGCATTCAGCGTGAGCTCGAGCAGGTCATCGAGGTCGTAGTCGAAGGTTTCGACGAGGAGCTCGAATTCGTCCGTCAGGGTCACGCCGCTCATCAGGCGGTTGTCCGTGTTGATGGTGACGTTGAAGCCCAGTTGGTAGAGCATGTCCAGCGGGTGGCTCTCGATGCCTTCGCCGAACCCTGCGATGGCCCCGGTCTGGAGGTTCGAGGAGGGGCAGATCTCCAAGGCGATCCCGCGGTCACGAATCCAGCTGGAGAGGTCGCCCAGGGTGACCAGGCCAATGCTGTCCTCCCCGCCTTCGGCACCCTCGGCGTCGTCTTCGTCGTCGAACTCCACCAGGATGTCCTCGGCGATGCGGACGCCATGGCCCAGGCGCAGGGCCCGGCCGTCCACCAAAGCGGACTGGATGCTTTCGAGCCCGGCCGCTTCGCCGGCGTGAACGGTTGCAGGAAAGTTGTTCTCTGCCAGGTACGTGAAAGCGTCCTTGAACCGGGACGGCAGGAAGCCGTCCTCAGCGCCGGCGATGTCAAAGCCCACGGCGCCCTTGTTGCGGTGGCGGACGGCCAGTTCGGCGATCTCCTGGCCGCGGTCGGCATGGCGCATGGCCGTGATCAGCTGGCCCACCTGGATTTCACGGCCGCTTTCCGCGACAGCGTCCACGCCGGCGTCGAGGCCTTCCTGCACTGCCTCCACTGCCTCGTCCAGGGACAGGCCCTGCTGGAGGTGCTGCTCCGGCGCCCAGCGCACCTCGCCGTACACCACGCCGTCGTCAGCCAGGTCCTCCACGAATTCCTTGGCGACCCGGAACAGGCCTTCCTTGGTCTGCATCACGGCAACAGTGTGGTCGAAGGTCTCCAGGTACCGGACCAGCGAACCCGAATCGGCCGATTCGCGGAACCACTCCCCCAGTGCCACAGGGTCTGTGGACGGGAGCGTGTGGCCAACAGCCTGGGCCAGTTCAATGATGGTGGCGGGGCGGAGGCCACCGTCCAGGTGGTCGTGAAGGGAGACCTTGGGCAGGCTCTTCAGGTCGAAATCGATGGCAGGGGCAGCGTCAACAATGGGCTCAGTCACCTTCCAACCTTAGGGTCGGCAGGCGCCTTATGCCAGCCGCTACTTTCCGGGCTCTGCCTCCGCCGGCGCGGGCGCCAGCAGCGGCGAAGCTCCGGCGTGTGGGGGCACGGACCCTTCCGCGCCGCCGTCGAGCCATTCGTCCACTGTGTTAGCGTCCTTGCTGGCCAGATGGTTGTGCCACCACCGCAGCAGGTGGTCAATGAGGACGCCCAGCACAATGGCGAACACCACGGCGATGCCGGCGCTGAGCAGCGGGTTGTGGTGGAGCCAGGGGAAGGAGCTGGCGAGCAGGCCGATGCCGATGGAATACCCGACCCAGGTGAGGCAGGCAACGGAATCCAGCAGGAAGAAGCGGCGGTGCCCGAAACCTGTGCTGCCGGCCACGTAGTTGACCGCCACACGCCCCCACGGGATGTAGCGGGCGGTGAAAATCAGGACGGCGCCGCGCTTGTCGAGTTCATATCGAGCCCAGCCGAAAGCTTTTTGGATTTTGGGCCGGCGCATCCATTTCCAGCGTTCCAGGCCGATCCTCCGGCCCAGCATGAAGGCCATGTTGTCACCAGCGATGGCGCCCACCAGTGCTGTCACGCCGAGGAACCACAGGTTAGGTTCCCCACTGTGCCTGGAAAACGCTGCGAGCGCCACGATGAGGGTCTCGCTGGGAACCACCATGGCGAAGCCGTCGACAAAGAAAAAAACCAGCAGGACGGGATAGATCCACCATTGGCCCGCCGCATGGAGCACGGCCTCATTAATAAACTCCACGCGGGTGTTGCTCCTAGACGAAAATGCTGCAGCCGAAAGTGAGATAAATCGCTCTTTAGTGTCCCATGGCCGAGATGCCCTCCGCTACGCCCGCAGGGCTTCATTCCTGCAGGTCGGGATCCTTCAGACGCTCCACCACCGGAACCTTGCCGCGGATGCGGTTGATGACCAGGTCCACCACGATTCCCAGGCCAACGGCACAAACAATGGCTATGACCGCGCCGAGGAAATGGTTGTTCTCAAACCACTGGCCGAAAAACAGCCCGATCCCGACCGAATACGCCGCCCAAATGGTGGCGGAGAGGACGGTCAGGCCAACAAAGCGCAGGTGCGGATAATGCGTCACACCGGCCGTGAGATTGACCGCCACCCGGCCGATGGGGATAAACCGCGCCACAAGGATCAACGACGCCGGCCGCTTCCTGAGCTCCCTGCCAGCCCACCGGAACGCGCTTTGCATCCGCGGTCCCCGCATCCATTGCCAGCGCCTGGTTCCCACCCTGCGTCCGATGAGGTACGCAAAGTTGTCGCCCGCGAATGCGCCCAGGGCCGCCATGGCCGTCAGCAGCCACGGGTTGGGAACATCCGCAGTGGCCGCAACGGCAGCCAGGCCCACCACCACGGATTCGCTGGGGATCGGCGGGAAGAAACCGTCAATAAAGCAGCATGCCAAAACGAGGAATAGCACCCACGGTTGCCCGGCGGCAGCGAGGATGAAGTCATTGATGGCCTGCATTCTCCCTATGCTATTCGGTCGATGATGAGCCGTTGTGCCGGTCGTGACCCTTCGGGTGCAATCGTGACCGCATGTTCCAGGGATTCCTTGGCGCGCGCGAACTTTTCCGGCGTATCGGTGAGCAATGTCATGAGCGGTTCACCGGCCCGGACCTCCGCGCCGGGCTTCGCGTGCATACGGATCCCGGCCCCTGGCTGCACGGCGTCCTCCTTGCGTGCGCGGCCGGCCCCGAGGCGCCATGCGGCGACCCCGACGGCCAGGGCATCGAGTTCCACGAGCACTCCGTCGGCGGGCGCGTAAATGACTTCCGACTCCCTGGCAACCGGCAGCTTCGCCCGCGGATCGCCTCCCTGCGCCTCAATCATCCTGTTCCAGACATCCATGGCGCGGCCGTCCTTCAATGCGGCGCCGGGATCGGCATCGTGGACGCCGGCGCAGGCCAGCATCTCCTCGGCCAGGCGAACCGTCAGCTCCACCACGTCCTCCGGGCCGCCGCCGGCCAGGACTTCCACCGACTCCCCGACCTCGATCGCGTTGCCGGCCGTCAGGCCGAGCGGCGTGCTCATGTTGGTCAGCAAAGCAACGGTGTTGACTCCCGCATCCTTACCCAGAGCCACCATGGTTTCCGCCAGTTCCCGAGCCCGGGCTTCGTCCTTCATGAACGCCCCGCTGCCAACTTTGACGTCCAGGACCAGTGAGCCCGTCCCTTCGGCAATTTTCTTGCTCATGATCGAGGAGGCAATGAGTGGGATGGCCTCCACCGTGCCGGTGACGTCCCGCAGGGCGTAGAGCTTTTTATCCGCGGGCGCCAGTCCGGCGCCGGCGGCGCAAATCACGGCACCGACGTCCTGGAGCTGTGCCATCATTTCGTCGTTGCTCAGGTCGGCCCGCCAGCCGGGGATCGATTCCAGCTTGTCCAGGGTGCCGCCGGTGTGGCCGAGCCCGCGGCCGGACAGCTGCGGCACGGCAACGCCGAACACCGCTACCAGCGGGGCCAGCGGGAGGGTGATCTTGTCCCCGACTCCCCCGGTGGAATGCTTGTCGCTGGTAGCCTTCCGGCCGCCGTCGGACCGCCGCAGGCCGCTGAAGTCCATCCGCTCGCCGGAGGCGATCATGGCGGCGGTCCAACGGGAAATCTCCGCACGGTCCATCCCGTTGAGCAGGATGGCCATGTTCAGGGCGGCCATCTGCTCGTCCGCGATGGCACCGCGGGTATAGGCGTCGATGGTCCAGTCGATCTGCTCCGGGCTAAGGACTCCACGGTCCCGCTTGGTACGGATGATGTCGACGGCGTCGAACGCTTCAGTTGCCTGTGTCACCGGAGTCCTCCAGATGTTGGGGACCAAATGCGTCGGGCAGCACCTGGTCCATCGTCTTAATGCCTTGGGTGGTCATGAGTTCCATGACCGGAGCACGGAACTCGTAGAGCAGTTGCCGGCAGCGGCCGCACGGCATCAGCACATTGCCGGCACCATCAACGCAGTAGAAGGCCCGCAGTTGCCCGCCGCCGGTCATCTGCAGGTTCCCCACCAGCGCGCATTCGGCGCACAGCGTGAGCCCATAGCTGGCGTTCTCCACGTTGCAGCCGCTGACCAGCCGTCCGTCGGCGGTGATTGCCGCGGCCCCGACCGGGAACTTCGAATAGGGGGCATAGGCCTTTTTCATCGCAGCGACGGCGGCGGCCTCCAAGGCCGCCCAGTCGACGCCGGAACTACCATCTGCGGCAGCACCGGAAGCGCCGGGAACACTGGTTTCGGTCACCTTCGTCACCCCTTGACATACGGTATGCCGTCGGCCGCGGGCGGCCTGGACCGTCCCACCAGCCCTGCCACCGCGATGACGGTCAGGGCGTAGGGCAGCATCGCCATGAACTGGCTGGGTACGGGCGAGCCGATGATGGTGATGATGCTCTGCAGGTTGTCGGCAAAGCCGAACAGCAGCGCGGCCAGGAACGCCCCAATGGGGTTCCAGCGGCCGAAGATCATGGCCGCGAGGGCGATGTAGCCGCGGCCGCCGGACATGTCCTTACTGAACGCGTCCACGGACACCAGAGTGAAGAATGAACCGCCGATCCCGGCGATCGCCCCGCCCATGAGGACGTTGATGAAACGGGTCCGGTTGACGTTGATGCCCACGGTGTCCGCCGCCTGCGGGTGTTCGCCGACGGCACGCACCCGCAGGCCCCACTTCGTGTGGAACAGCCCGACGTAGACCACGATCACGGCCACATACATGAGGTAGCCGACCAGGGACTGGTGGAACAGGATGGGTCCGATGATCGGAATGTCGGCGAGGAAGGGGATGTCTACCGCCTGAAGCCGGCCGGGCTTGTTGAGGTGCTCGGGATCGGCCGTGAGCAGGGTGGAGAACAGGAAACTGGTGAGGCCGCTGATCAGGACGTTGAGCACCACGCCGACGATGATCTGGTTGACGAGGTACTTGATGCTCACCACGGCCAGGACCAGGGACACGAGGGCCCCGGCGACGGCCGCGGAGATGAGCCCCACGTAGACGTTGCCCGTCACGGTGGCGACGACGGCGGCGGAGAACGCGCCGAGCAGGAGCTGGCCCTCGATGGCGATGTTGACCACGCCGGCCCGTTCGCAGAGCACGCCGGAGAGCGATCCGAACACCAACGGAACGGCGAGCGTCACGGCACCGGCCATGAGCCCGCCGAGGGAAATGGACGGCTCGGGGTCCCGGCCGCCCGCGACGATCCAGATCATGAACCCGATCAGGAAGACCACGGCGAAGCTGCCGCCCAGCCATCCCGGTGTGCGCCGCCGCTGCAGGGTGAGGAAGCAGGCGTACCCGGCCAGGGCGAGCAGCACGATGGAGCAGATCCAGCCCAGCGCTGTCGAAGGCACAGTGATCTTCTCCACCCGGGCTACGCCCAGGGCGGCCAGGCCCAGCACCACGACGGCGGCGATCGTGGTGGCGGGAATCCAGCGGTCCACTGCCGCACCCTCGCGCCGCTGGTTGATCCACCGGTAACCCACGTAGGCGGCGGCAGCCAGCGCGACGGCCAGGGTGATCCAGGCCGCCGCGGAGGAGGCGTTGGGGTCCCGTGCCTCGGCGATCCGGAACCCGGCCGATTTGGTGTTGGCCAGGAACCCGAACAGGACGGTGCCGAGGATTGCCAGCAGGCCCAGTCCGATTCCAGCCTTCCAGCTCACCAGTTCCGTTGTGCCCGCCGGCGCGCCGGTCCGACCGTCGCGGGGAGTGTTGCCGGTTCCCTTTCCGGCGCCCGGCTGCTTGCTGGCGGGAGATTGTGTCGTGGCGCTCATACTGCCGCTCCGCTCTTCACGCCGCCAGTATGCGAACCGGCGGTCCCACTCGTGGTGGTTTTCTTCTTACGGGGGTTGAGTCCGAATATCGCCCGGACCAGCGGCGGTGCCGCGATGAACAGCACGATCAGGGACTGGATGACCAGCACAATGTCGATCGGCGTCTGTGTCTGGGCCTGCATGGCCACGCCGCCGGCGCGGAAGGCGCCGAACAGCAAGCCCGCGAAGAAGGTTCCCCACGGCGTCGAGCGTCCCAGCAGTGCGACCGTAATGGCATCGAAGCCGATGGAGGCGGCGACGCCGCCGGAAAGGTACTTCTCCGTGCCGGACACCTGCGCCACACCGGCCAGCCCTGCGAGCGCACCGGCGACCGCCATCACCAGGATGGTGCTGCGGGCGACGTTGATGCCGGCGGTGCGGGCCGCGTGAGGGTTGGCGCCGACGGCCCGGAACTCGAAGCCGATCGTGGAGCGGTTCAACAGCCACCAGACGAAGGCGGTGGCCACGATCGCGGCCAGGAAACCTGCATGCAGGCGGAACTGCGGTCCGAGCATTTCGGGGAACAACGCGGTGGAGTCCAGGAAGGGGGAGATCGGGTTGGTGGAACCCTTGCGCTGGAAAGCCGGGGTGGTAAGCAGGAACAGCAGAAGGAAATTGGCAATGTAGTTGAGCATGATCGTCACGATCACCTCATGCGCTCCGGTCCGTGCCTTCAGCAGCCCGACGACGCCGCCCCAGACCGCGCCGCCGACAAGGCCGGCCACGATGACGACCAGCAGGTGCAGGCCGATCGGCAGGTGCCAGGCAAATCCGGCGTAGGCGCCGAAGAGCGCGCCGAAGATGATCTGCCCCTGCGCACCGATGTTGAACAGGCCGGCGCGGAACGCCAGGGCGACGCCCAGCCCGGCGCAGATCAGCGGGGTGGAGACGGTGAGGGTCTCGGTGATCGGGTACAGCTGTGCGGCCAGGCCGGCGCCGGCCCAGTTGAAGATGGAACCCTGCACCAGCGCGGTGTAGGGGCGGATGACTTCTGTCAGCAGGTCCCCGGGCTGCGCGAAGAAGTAGCCGGCTGCGGCAGCGACCTTGGGGTTGGTCACTGCCATCAGGATGCCGCCTAGCACGATGGCGAGCAGCACGGAGAGCAGGGACACCATGGCGTTGCCGGTGAAGATCTGGTGCAGCACTGAACCGCTGCTGTCCCGGTCCCGGCTACGCCGCTGGGTCGCTGCCGGGACGGCGGACGGCGGCATCTGGCCACCTGCAGTGTCGAGAGCGACGTCGGAGGCCACAGCCTCCGGCGTGCTGCCGCCGGGTACCTGGATGTCTGCGGGGTCTGCCGCGTCGTGGTGGCCCGGGGCCTGTGGCTCGGGGGTCGCCTTCTCAGACATGGGTTTCTCCTTCGTGGCCGGCAGGCTCCGATACGGCCGCCGTCGTCGTGCCGCTGTGGGCGTGGGCGGAGGCGCTGGCTTCGGCTTCTGCGGCCGGGACGCCAGCCATCATCAGGCCCAGCACGTCGCGGGACGTGGTGGCGGGAACGATGCCCACCAGCCGTCCGCGGTAGAGCACCGCGATCCGGTCGGCCAACTGCATCACTTCGTCCAGTTCGGTCGAGACGATCATGACGGGCGTTCCATGGTCACGTTCGGCGATGACGCGCTTGTGCACAAACTCGATCGAGCCGACGTCGAGCCCGCGGGTGGGCTGCGAAGCGATGAACAGGCGCAGGGGACGCGAGAGCTCGCGGGCCAGGACGACCTTTTGCTGGTTGCCGCCGGAGAGGGTGCCCACCGCGGCCGAGACCGACGGGGTGCGGACGTCGAATTCCTCGACCTTTTTGGCGGCGTTCTCCGCAATCAAGCCGGGCTTCATGCCCACGCCGCGCGCGAAGGGCGCCTTGTCGTAGAGGTCCAGGATCATGTTTTCGGAAATGGTGAACGTCCCGACAAGCCCGTCGAGGGTACGGTCCTCGGGGACGAAGCCCACGCCGGCGCCGAGCACGTGCTTGACGCTCTTGCCCAGCAGTTCCTCCCCGTCGAGGGTGATGGATCCGGCAACGTGCGGCTGCACACCCAGGATCGCCTCGGTCAGTTCCGTCTGGCCGTTGCCCTGCACGCCGGCGATGGCGAGCACTTCACCCTTGGCGATGTCGAATGACAGGTCATCGACGACGTGCTGGCCATTGTGGTCCGTCACGGTCAGGTTGCAGACCTTGAAGGTCACGTCGCCGGTTTTCGCCGGCGCCTTGTCCAGCGTCAGGCTCACCGTGCGGCCCACCATGGCGGAGGCCAGTTCGGTGGGAGAGGCCGTAGGGTCGGCCTGGCCGACGACCTTGCCGCGGCGGATGACCGTGATGGTGTCGGAAATGGCTTTGACTTCACGCAGTTTGTGGGAGATGAAGACGATCGACTTACCGTCCCGCTTCAACTGCCGGATGATGTCGAGGAGTTCATCGGTCTCCTGCGGCGTCAGCACCGCGGTGGGTTCGTCCAGGATGAGCACCTCGGCATCACGAACCAGGGCCTTGATGATCTCGACGCGCTGCTGGACGCCGACGGGCAAATCCTCCACCATGGCGTCGGGGGCGACGTCGAACCCGTACTGGTCCGAGATCCGGCGGATCTTCTCACGCGTGGCTTCCAGGTTGAGCAGGCCGCCGGCTTTGGTGGTCTCGTTCCCCAGCGCCACGTTCTCGGCCACGGTGAAAACCGGGATGAGCATGAAGTGCTGGTGGACCATGCCGATCCCGGCAGCCATCGCCTCGCCGGGGTCCTTGAAGACGACGGGCTTGTCGTCGACCAGGATTTCACCCTCGGTCGGGTCGTACAGGCCGTAGAGCACGTTCATCAGGGTGGATTTCCCTGCGCCGTTTTCTCCCAGCAGGCAGTGCACCTGCCCCGGTTCGACGACCAAATCGATGTGGTCATTGGCTACCAGGGACCCGAATCGCTTCGTGATCCCTTTCAGTTCGAGTTTCAAAACCCCAACCAATCTGTGTGTGTATGGATCTGCACCGGCACGCTGGTGGCGGCAGGGCAGCGGGTAAACCCAGCCTAGTGTCACGGGTGCTTCCTGGGCAGGGCAGGCTGCCGGAAAAAAGTGCCGGCAAGTCGCTGGCGGACGCTGCCAGCAAAACAGAACGCGCCGCCCTTCGGCCGAGCTAACGGCGGAAGGGCAGCGCGCCCCGTGATTTAGGGATTACTTGGTCGGGCTGGACTTCGACTCGACCTTGACGTTGCCGGAGATGATGTCCTTCTTGAGCTGGTCCAGTTCGCTCTTCAGGTCTGCCGGCACAGCGGAATCCAGATCGTGGAACGGAGCCAGTGCCACGCCGCCGTTTTCGAGGGTTCCGATGTACGGTGTGGCGTCGAACTTGCCATCCTTGTCGTCCTTGATGACCGTCTCCACAGCGGTGGACATAGTCTTCTGGACGGAGGAGAGGATCACGGACTTGTAATCCGCAGCAGTCAGGTAGCCGTCCGAGTCAACCCAGATCAGCTTCGCATCCTTGCCCTTGGACTTGGCCTCGAGAATGGCGCTGCCTGCGCCCGACCCGACGGGGCCGGCCACCGGAAGGACAATGTCGGCGCCCTGGTCCAGGAAGCCCTGGGTCAGGACCTTGCCCTTGTCAACCTGCTTGAAGTCACCGACGAAGGTGCCGTCCTGCTTGTCCTTGTCCCAGCCGAGGAGCTGGACGTTCTTGCTCTTCTTCTGGTTGTAGTACTTCACGCCGTCGGCGAAGCCGTCCATGAAGATGGTGACGGTGGGGATGTTGATGCCGCCGAAGGTGGCGACCTTGCCGGTCTTGGTTGTGCCGGCGGCCAGGTAGCCGGCCAGGAACGCAGCCTGGGCCGTGTCGTAAACGATCGGCTTGACGTTCTTGGGGAACGTGGGGTCGTTGTAGTCGATGATCGCGAAGTGGCTGTCCGGGTTGGCCGTCGCAATGGACTTCGTGGCGTCGCCGAGCAGGAACCCGACAGTGACGGTGAGCTTGCAGCCCTGCTGCACCATGGAGCGCAGGTTGGGGTCGTAGTCCGTGTCAGCCTTGGACTGGACGTGCTTCTCCTGGATGCCGAGGTCCTTGACGGACTGCTGCAAACCTTCATAGCCGGACTGGTTGAACGACTTGTCGTCGAATCCGCCGGAGTCGGACACCATGCACGCGGTGTAGTCCGATTTCGTCGCCGAACCGGAACCACTCGGCGAGGTCGGGGCGGCCCCGCAACCGGTGAGGAGCAGGGCAGCCGCACCCGCGGTGGCGACGCCGGCCAGTGAACCGCGCTTGAGGGTTGCGCGCAGTGAGTTCTTCAAAGTTCCTCCAGGAAGAAAGAGATAAGCGCCGCGACGCGTCCAATGAGCCTGCTTCCGGTTTTCCTCCGAAACACTGTTGTCACTGACGGATCCGCAGCACTGCGCCGAGGCGCACGGATGGAAGCCACTTTAGTGGCCCGGAACACGTCTAGTAACACACTTCACAGCCATTTCCCAGATTGTTGAGAACTTGTTACCAAGCGGTACGCCATCCCGTCCGGGCACGCCCGAGGCCCCGAAATCGCAGACATCGGGTCCTCAAAGGTCACTGACGGAGTGCGGTCAGAGGCGCACCAGCATCTTGCCAGTGTTGGCACCTTCAAGCAGATCCATGAACGCCTGCGGTGCGTTCTCCAGCCCGTCCACCACGGTCTCGTCGTACCGGACTGAACCGTCCGCAAGCCAGGCCGACATCTTCTCGAAAAATTCCGCACGGTGCTGGCGCTGTCCGCCCACCAGGAAGCCGCGGAGCGTGAGCTGCTTGCCGATGGCGAGCGCGAGGTTCCGCGGAGCCGGCGTGGCATCGGTTGAGTTGTACTGTGCGATGGCACCGCACATGGCCACGTGTCCGCCCACGTTGAGCTCCGCCAGGGCCGCTTCCAGGTGGTCGCCGCCGACGTTGTCGAAGTAAACGTCAATCCCCTTGCCTCCGGTCGCCGCCTTGAGCTGGTCACGGACCGGCGCGTCGCGGTAGTTGAAGGCGGCGTCAAAGCCCAGCTCGAGGAGCCGTGCCACCTTCTCGGGCGTTCCGGCACTGCCGATAACGCGGGAAGCGCCCATCGCTTTGGCTATCTGGCCCACCAGCGAACCCACGGCGCCGGCGGCACCTGAAACGAACACGGCATCACCGGGCTTGAATTCGGCCACCTTGAGCAATCCGGCATATGCCGTCAGGCCGGTCATGCCCAGCGCGCCAAGAAAGGCCGACGCCGGTGCGAGGTCCGTGCGGGCAACCGACGTTGCGTCCGCGTCCAGAACGGCGTATTCGCGCCACCCCAGCTGGTGCACGACGACGTCCCCCACCGTCCGTGCCTCGGACCTGGACGCGATGACCTCACCCACGGCGCCGCCGTCGAGCGCTGCATCCAGCGCGAACGGCGCTGAGTACGATTTCACGTCATTCATGCGGCCGCGCATGTAGGGGTCCACCGAGATGTAGAGGTTGCGGACCAGGATCTGGCCGTCGCCGAGCTCGGGCAGCGGTGACTCGGCCACGCGGAAGTTCTCCGGAACCGGGCGCCCTACCGGACGCGACGCGAGGCGGATTTCACGGGTGGATGTTGGAAGTGTTGTTGCTGTGCTCATGCGGCGAACTCCAGGATCTTGATGTCTACGGTCATGTTTCCGCGGGTGGCGTTGGAATAGGGGCAGATTTGGTGTGCCTTGGCCACAAGGGCCTCCGCCGTCGCGAAGTCCAGGGCGGGAACGGCGATCTCCAGCTCTGCGGCGAGACCGTAGCCCGCGCCGTCGTCCAATGCGCCAAAGTGGATCTTGGCCGCCACGGCCGAATCCGTCAGGTCGGCACGTTCCTTGCGCCCCACGAGGCGGAGTGCCGAGTGGAAGCACGCCGCATAGCCTGCGGCGAAGAGCTGCTCCGGGTTGGTGCCGTTACCGTCACCGCCCAGTTCCAACGGGCTGGCCAGGCTGACGTCCAGCTTTCCGTCGTTAGTGCGCGCGTTGCCGTCTCGGCCTTCGCCGGAGGCCAGGGCCTCGGCAGTATAGAGGGTTTTCATGTGGTCCGTTCGGTTGAAGTGGGTAACGGAAATCTGTGGGCGCTGAGTGCGATTGGTGCTCAGCGGGAGCTGTGAAGTGCTGCGGTGAGCCGTTCGAGAGTGCCCCGGAGCTGTTCCAGCTCCACGTCAGACAACCCGGCGGCCTCAGCCAGCCGCTGGGGAATCGCGCTGGCCTTGCTGCTGAGTGCGCGGCCCGCCGGCGTCAGGTGGACCGCCACGCGGCGCTCATCCTCCCCGGATCGGCGCCGCTCGACGAGCCCCATCCCTTCGAGGCGTTTGAGCAGCGGCGACAACGTGCCGGAATCGAGGCCCAGTTCCGCGCCGAGCTCCTTGACTCCTGTGGGCTCTGATTCCCACAGGACCAGCATGACCAGATACTGCGGATAGGTCAGGCCAAGGTCCTCGAGCACGGGCCGGTAGACCGCCGTGGCCGCACGGGAGGCGGAGTAGAGGGCGAAGCAGACCTGGCGGTCAAGGCGGGGGGCATCGTTCACACCAACAATAGTAGGGCACAATTCAATTGTGCACAACTTAATGGCAGCGCTTAAAGCGAAACGGACATTTGACGCCCCCGTGGGAGCTTCAAATGTCCGTTCGCGGCTGAGTACTAGAGGTCGCGGATGGTCCGGAGGGCTGCGGCCGTGAGGACCTGGATGCCCAGGCCCAGGGCGCGTTCGTCCAGGATGTAGTCACCCCGGTGCAGGTCGTATTCCTCACCGCCAGGAGTCTTCGTGCCCAGGCGCATCATGGCGCCAGGCAATTCTGCAAGGAACCAGGCGAAATCCTCGCCGCCCATGGACTGCGGTGTCAGCGTCACTGCGCTCTCCCCGAGTTCGGCGCGGGCCGCCGCCTCAATCAGGGCTGTTTCGTGCTCGGAGTTCACCACCGGCGGCACCCCCCTGGTGTGTTCCAGGTGCACATCCACGCCATAGGGAGCGGCCACCTGCTGAACCACTTCGTCCAGGAGCTCGCCGGCACCGTGCCAAGCATCGCGGTCGAGGCAGCGCATGGTGCCGGCCATGTACCCCGTTCCGGGAATGGCATTGGGCGCGGATCCGGCATTGATCTGGCCCCACACCACCGATACCCCGCTGCGGACATCCACCCGACGGGACAGCACGGCGGGAACGTTGACAGCGATCTGGGCCAGGGCGAACACCAGATCCTCGGTGAGGTGCGGCCGGGAAGTGTGGCCGCCGCGGCCGCTCAGTTCGATCTTGATGGTGTCTGACGCGGAGGTTATGGCACCGATGCGCGTGCCGATGCGTCCGACGTCGATCCTCGGGTCGCAGTGCAGCGCAAAAATGCGCGGCACACCTTCCAGGACGCCCTGCTCGATGCAGGACAGCGCGCCACCGGGCATGGTCTCCTCGGCCGGCTGGAAGATGATGCGGACCGTGCCGCCAAGCGGCGACTCTTCATGCATCTTCTGCAGCACCAGGGCGACGCCGAGCATCGTGGCGGTGTGGACGTCGTGGCCACAGGCGTGCGTAACGCCGTGGTTCCTTGAGGCGAACGGCAACCCCGTTTCCTCGATGATCGGCAGGGCATCAATGTCGCCGCGCAGGGCCGTGGCGATCGGTCCTTCGCCAATGTCCACGGTGAGGCCGGTGCTCTCCAGCCGCCGCGGCGCGAGGCCGGCCGCTTCGAGGCGCTCCACCAGTTTGTCTGTGGTGCGGAATTCCTTGAAGGAAAGCTCCGGGTGCGCATGGAGATCCCTGCGGAAATCGATCAGTTCCGGCAGGAGCGGCTCCAGCCACGGCCGAACTAACGTGGTGGGCTCGGCTTCAGTAGTGTAATTACGCACTCATTTACTCTAGCGAGCGTCCGCGGAATAGCGTCATCACGGTTGCAGAGTTACAGAACGTCGGTGTCGCCACTGGCTTTGAGTGCATCCACGGCTCCCTTGACCCGCTGGGCGTGTTCTTTGGTGGTCACCAGGAGCGCATCTCCCGTGTCCACAATGACAACGTCCTTAATGCCGATCAGTGCGATAACACGCTTCGTGTCAGACACCACCACGCCGCTGGCGTTCTCAGTGAAGACGCGCGCACCTTCACCGAGGACCGTGACGTCGTCCACTTCCCGTGCACTGTTGAGCCGGCCCACCGAAGCGAAATCTCCGACGTCGTCCCAGCCGAAAGTGCCCGGCACCACGGCGACGTCGCCGGCGGCCGCGGCCGGTTCAGCCACTGCGTAGTCGATGGCAATCTTGGGCAGCGTGGGCCAAACCCGCGCGGTCACGGCATCACGTTCGGGAGTGTCCCAGGCCTGGGCGATCTCCAGCAGGCCCTTGAACAGTTCAGGCTGGTTGGCTTCAAGGTGCTTGAGCATCAGGGCCACCGGAGCCACGAACATGCCGGCGTTCCAGACGTACTCGCCACTGTCCACGTACTGCTGGGCGACTTCCTCGTCCGGCTTCTCCACAAACTCCACCACGGCCTGGGCGCTGGGCGCACCGTCGATGTGGAGCGCCTGTCCGGCACGGATGTAACCGAAACCGGTGGACGGGTGGGTGGGCTTGATGCCAATGGTCACGATCTTGCCGGCGGCTGCCGTGTAAATGGCTTCGCGGACCGCTGCCTGGAAGAGGTGGTCCGGGCTGATCACCTGGTCCGCAGCGAACGAGCCCATGATGGTGTCCGGATCGCGCTCGTGCAGGATGGCCGCGGCCAGTCCGATCGCGGCGCCGGAATCCTTCGGCTCGCTTTCGAGGACAAGGTCGGCGTCTTGCACTTCAGGCAACTGGCGGCACACGGCGGCCCGGTGGGCCGTGCCGGTGACCACCAGAACCCGCCGGCCCGCGAGGGGCTGCAGCCGGTCGTACGTTGCGCGCAGCAAAGTACTGCCGGAACCGGTGAGATCGTGAAGGAACTTGGGAGCTGCTGCACGTGACAGGGGCCAGAGGCGGGTCCCCACTCCGCCTGCCGGAATCACCGCGATAAAACGGTCAAGGGGTGATGCCGGGCTTGTCACTTGGTCTGTACTCATCAAGGCCTACTTTAGCCGACCGGCCTCCTGGTCCCCGCTGTGGTGCTGCCAAGGGGCCCTCCCCGGGCGGTATGGTGTGGCCTTCGTCTCAATTAAAAGCAAAACCCCGGCATTGTGGGGTCACCAAGTGGTTCCTAAATTGAATAAGCTGTTAGCGAAGCCTACATTTAGGCTCTGAGCTACGAGTGCTCTCGCAGCAGGCGTTCCCCCCGCGTGGATCTCATGCCAGCGCCGCTGTGTTGCAGGGAGGTTTATCAGTGCCGACGAAACCAGCTGGCACCTTGTACCGCGGCCGTGAAGGCATGTGGTCCTGGGTAGGACACCGAATTACCGGTGTAGTGATCTTTTTCTTCTTGTTGGTCCATGTGCTGGACACCTCATTGGTGCGTGTGTCCCCTGAGGCTTACACCGCAGTTATCGGTGCTTACAAGAACCCCCTCATGGCCCTGGGTGAAACGGGCCTGGTTGCCGCGATTGTCTTCCACGCCTTCAACGGGCTCCGGATCATCGCGGTCGACTTCTGGAAGAAGGGCGCCAAGTACCAGCGCCAGATGCTGTGGACCGTCCTGGCCCTGTGGGTAGTTGTGATGGTCGGCTTCTCCATTCGCCATCTTTCCCTCGCTCTTGGAGGTCACTAAGCCATGACTGCAACTATCGACAGCCCCCGCAGCGGGAAAATCTCCCCGCAGTACCGCCGTACGGGTGGCTCCAAGGGCAACTTCGAAATGCTGGCCTGGCTGTTCATGCGCCTCTCCGGCGTTGTGCTGGTGGTGCTGATCTTTGGCCACCTCTTTGTGAACCTCATGGTTGGCGAAGGCATTCACGCCATCGACTTCGGCTTTGTCGCCGGCAAGTGGGCTGACCCGTTCTGGCAGATCTGGGACCTCGCCATGCTGTGGCTGGCCATGCTGCACGGCACCAACGGCGTCCGCACTATCATCAACGATTACGCCGAGAAGGATTCCACCCGCCTCTTGCTCAAGATCGTCCTGTATGCGGCCACTACCGTGATCATCGTCCTGGGCACCCTGGTGATCTTCACCTTCAACCCGTGCCCCGTCGTTGACGGTGTGCCGCTGCCCGGCGGCTTCTGCCCCGCGTAGCCCATCCTGGCCGTCGCCCCACGGGCCACGGCCTGCGTTTTGCGGCGCAGGTAACGCCTGCCCGTTGTTTTATTGCGAATTTTGAGAGAAAGAGCGCCTAAGTATGCAGGTCCATAAGTACGACGTCGTCATCGTCGGTGCCGGTGGCGCTGGCATGCGCGCCGCGATCGAGTCCGGTCAGCGCGCGCGCACAGCAGTACTGACCAAGCTCTACCCCACCCGCTCGCACACCGGTGCGGCGCAGGGTGGTATGTGTGCGGCCCTTGCCAACGTCGAGGAAGACAACTGGGAATGGCACACCTTCGACACCGTCAAGGGCGGCGACTACCTGGTTGACCAGGACGCTGCGGAGGTCATGGCGAAGGAAGCCATCGACGCCGTGCTGGACCTTGAGAAGATGGGCCTGCCGTTCAACCGCACGCCTGAGGGCCGCATCGACCAGCGCCGCTTCGGTGGCCACACCCGCGATCACGGCAAGGCTCCGGTCCGCCGCGCCTGCTACGCCGCCGACCGTACCGGCCACATGATCCTGCAGACGCTGTACCAAAACTGCGTCAAGCACAATGTGGAGTTCTACAACGAGTACTACGTCCTGGACCTGCTGACGGTCGAGGAAGACGCCGTCCGCGAAGACGGCACCCCGTACAAGCAGAAGCGCGTCGCCGGCGTCGTGTCCTACGACCTCGCCTCCGGTGAACTGCACGTCTTCCAGGCCAAGTCCGTGGTGTTCGCCTCCGGCGGCGCGGGCAAGGTCTTCAAGACCACCTCCAACGCCCACACCCTCACCGGTGACGGCATGGGAATCGCCTTCCGCCGTGGCATCCCGCTGGAAGACATGGAGTTCTTCCAGTTCCACCCGACAGGCCTTGCCGGCCTGGGCATCCTGCTGTCCGAAGCAGCCCGTGGTGAGGGTGCCATCCTGCGTAACTCCGAAGGTGAGCGCTTCATGGAGCGCTACGCCCCCACCATCAAGGACCTCGCACCGCGTGACATCGTGGCCCGCTCCATGGCCAACGAAGTCCGCGAAGGCCGCGGCTGTGGCCCGAACAAGGACTACGTCCTCCTGGACCTGACCCACCTGGAGCCGGCGCACATCGACGCCAAGCTGCCGGACATCACCGAGTTTGCCCGCACCTACCTTGGTGTGGAGCCCTACACGGAGCCGGTTCCGGTGTTCCCGACCGCGCACTACGCCATGGGCGGCATTCCCACGAACATCAGCGCCGAGGTCCTGCAGGACAACGACACCGTGATTCCTGGCCTTTACGCGGCCGGTGAAGTGGCCTGCGTGTCCGTCCACGGTTCCAACCGTCTGGGCACCAACTCCCTGCTGGACATCAACGTGTTCGGCAAGCGCGCCGGGATTGCAGCGGCTGAGTACTCCAAGACCGCCGACTTCGTGGAACTCCCCGAAGACCCGGAGGCCTACACCATCGATCTGCTGAACGTTGCCCGCAACGGCAGCGGTGACGAAAAGGTGGCCCAGATCCGCAAGGACCTGCAGGACACCATGGACGCCAACATGCAGGTGTTCCGCACGGCAGACACGCTGAACCAGGTTCTGCGTGACATCGCGTCCTTCGAGGCCCGCTACAAGAACATCAGCGTCCAGGACAAGGGCAAGCGCTTCAACCTGGACCTGCTCGAGGCCGTTGAACTCGGGTTCCTCCTGGAGCTGGCCAAGGTCATGACCGTAGCGGCACTGCACCGTGAGGAATCCCGCGGCGGACACTTCCGCGAGGACTTCCCGGAGCGGGACGACGAAAAATTCATGAAGCACTCCATGGCGTACAAGGACGAGCACGCACCGGCGGACGGTTCCGCTGAGTCGATCGCGGGCATCCGACTTGCCACCAAACCGGTGGTCTTTACGCGCTACGAGCCGATGGTGAGGAAGTACTAAGATGACCGCTGAACTCGCTGAGCCAGCCTCAAAGATCGAACTGCCCGCCGGGGTCGGCGGGGGCGGGGACATCCCTTCCTTCGACGTCACGCTGCGCGTGCGCCGCTACAACCCGGAGGTCTCCGACGAGTCCACCTGGGATGACTTCAAGGTGACCATGTACGGCACCGACCGCGTGCTGGATGCCCTGCACAAGGTTAAATGGGAAATCGACGGCAGCGTCTCGTTCCGCCGTTCCTGCGCCCACGGTGTCTGCGGGTCCGATGCCATGCGCATCAACGGCCGTAACCGCCTGGCCTGCAAGACCCTCCTGAAGGACCTGGACACGTCCAAGCCCATCACGGTTGAGCCCATCAAGGGCCTGCCGGTGGAGAAGGACCTGATCGTGGACATGGAGCCGTTCTTCCAGTCGTTCCGCGAAGTCATGCCCTTCCTGATCAACAAGGGCCACGAGCCCACCAAGGAACGCCTGCAGTCCGCCGAGGACCGTGAGCGTTTCGACGACACCACCAAGTGCATCCTGTGCGCCGCGTGCACGTCCTCGTGCCCCGTGTTCTGGACCGACGGACAGTACTTCGGCCCGGCCGCGATCGTCAACGCACACCGCTTCATCTTCGATTCCCGTGATGACGCCGGCGACATGCGCCTGGAGATCCTCAACGACAAGGAAGGCGTGTGGCGCTGCCGCACCACCTTCAACTGCACCGAAGCATGCCCCCGCGGCATCCAGGTGACCCAGGCCATCGCCGAGGTCAAGCAGGCAATCCTCTCCCGCAAGATCTAATTTCCGGATCAACCGGACGACGGCGCCCTTCCCCACCCAAGGGGATGCGGCGCCGTCGTGCTTTAACACCTGTCAGCACCCACGAAAGCAGCACACATGTCCCGTTCCGAAAAAGTCAGCTTCGAAGGCTCCACCGGCGAAATCCTGTCCGGCATTATCGACGTGCCGGAGGGACCAGTCCGCGGCTGGGGTGTTTTCTCGCACGGCTTCACCCTGGGCAAGGACAGCCCTTCGGCCTCACGGATGTGCAAGGCCCTGGCCGACACCGGGATCGGCATGCTGCGGTTCGATAACCTGGGTCTGGGCGAATCCGCCGGCCACTGGTCGGAGGGCTCTTTCAGCCACAAGGTGGCGGACACCGTGAAGGCAGCCGAGTTCATGCGCGCCCAGGACAAGGCCATTTCCCTGCTGGTGGGCCACTCCTTCGGCGGCGCGGCCGTGCTGTCCGCGGCACGGCAGATTCCCGAGCTCGACGCCGTCGCTACCGTTGGTGCCCCGTTCTCACCCAAGCACGTGGCGCACGTGTTCGACGCCGCGCTGGACAAGATCCTCAGCGAGGGCAGCGCCGAAGTGGACCTGGGCGGGAAGCGCGTGGAGATCCGGAAGCACTTTGTGGAGGACCTGGAGAACGCCGACCTCACGGACTGCATCCGGCAGCTGCACAAGCCGCTGATGGTGCTGCACTCCCCCACGGACAACACAGTGGGCATCGAAAACGCCAGCACCATCTTCCAGACCGCGCGCCATCCGCGGAATTTCATCGCGCTCGAGGGAAGCGACCACCTCCTGACCGGCAAGGGTCAGGCTGCCCGCGCCGCCCGCATCATTTCTGCCTGGGCCGACCAATACCTCGACGCCGGGCAGTAGAGGCAGTAGGACCTGAACCGCCGTCGTGCTCCACGGGAGTCTTGCCGGGCTGGATGTGGCGGGAGCCCCAGAGCGTCTTATCGTGGCCGGCAGAGGCGCTCCTGAGATCCCCTTCGCGGATGGCTGACCAGCCGGCGGAAACGAGGTAGACCTGGCTCACCAGGTTGAACCAGATCAGCAGGCCGATGATGATGGCGAATGGCGCGAGGATGGGGTTTCGGCCTGCGCCGGCGAGCAGTTCGGTACTGAAGACCTGCAGGATGGTGGTGCCGACGGCGGCGAGGATGGTCCCCTCCAGCAGGGCCCGCCGGGACAGTTTAAGGCCGCCCGTCAGGCGGAACATCACGACGGCGGTCACCCAGCTCAGGACGAGCGGCACACCGATTTTGATCAGCGTCGTCAGCGGCCCGGCGATGGCAGGGTCCAGCCGCAGGAAATCGCTGACCCAGCCGGCCGCCGTGCCGAACACCAGGGAAGCTCCCGCACTGATGACCAGGGCAACGCCCAGAAGGAGCAGGGTACCGGCATCGCGCAGCTTCAGCAGGATGATGTTGAGCTTCAGCGGCGGCAGCTGCAGCACGCCGCGAAGGCCGTCCCGGAGCCCGGCGATCCACCCCAGGGACGTAATAACCGTGACCACCGCGGCAATAATTGCTGTCCACCCCAGGCCGTTGGGGTTCAGCAGGTCTTTCGGATCGACCAGTCCGGCGCCGCCGTCGACCTTCAGGAGCCCGGGCGCACTCTTTGCCACGCTGGCGATGATGGTGTCCAGGAGGGCTGGTTGGCCGCTCAACACCAGGCCCGCAATGGAGAAGCCCGTGGCCAGGAGGCCGGTGATGGAGAAGAACATGTTGAAGCCGATGCCGGCGCTCATCAGTGGTCCGTGCTGAAGGTTGTAGTGCTGAAACGCGCGCATGGGCCGGAAGGCATTAAGCCGGGCGAGCAGCCATTGGACCAGTGCCATGAGGCTGGCCAGCGGGCCGCCGTCGGACCTCCTGGCCTTGCCCCAATCCATCCTTTTTTGGATGACGGCCAGCTTCAGGCGGGCCTGTTCAGTGGGAAGCGGGGGCTCCGTTTGCGTCGGCGTCCGTTTTGGAGCCACCGGTCCCGCCGTCGTCGTTAGTTTCGGTCCCAAAGTCCAACTCTTCCCGTAGCTGCCAGATGCCGTCAGCATCGTGCTCGTAGAGTCCCATGCTAACCACAGGGAAGGTGGCCTTGTAGCTTTCGAGCACCGTTTCGGCCTCATCGAGGCTCTCCGGGGCAACATCGTGGGCGATGGTGACATGGGGATGGTACGAAAAGGGCAGGTCCCGCTGGAGTGGACCGCGTTGAAGTTTCTCGTGCAGGTCCACGCAGGCGTCGAAGCCTTCTTCCACGTTGAGGTAGACCACCGGGGAGACCGGCCGGAAGGTCCCCGTGCCGGAGATGGTCACCATGAACGGGGCCTGGTTGCGCGCCACCTCGTGGACGTGGGCGCGGGTGGCTTCCCAGTCGTGGGTGGGGGTGGTGGTGACCAGCGTGATGTGGGCCGGGACCACCCCGGCCATCGGATCACCGAACGAAGCCCGCCACCGCTGCAGTTCCGCCGCGATGGCAGGCGGGAACCCCAGAATGACACCGACGCTCATTCCTTCGCTGACAGTCCTGGCGGCCGGCATTGCTCTAGCGGACTCCGGCCAGGCGCAGGGAGGGCAGGAAACCCATCCGCTCGTAGACCTGGCTGAGCGTCACGGAGGCGATCTCACGGGCACGTTCTGCGCCTTGGGCAAGCAGCCTGTCCAGCTCGGCCGGATCCGCCATCAGCTCGTTGGTGCGGTTCCGCAACGGCGTGATGAAGTCCACCATCACCTCGGCCAGGTCCACCTTCAGGTGGCCGTACATCTTGCCTTGGTATTCGGCTTCGAGCTCCGCCACCGATTTGCCGGTGAGCGAGGAATATATGGTCAGCAGGTTGGAGACGCCCGGCTTTTCTTCGAGGTCAAAGCGGATCTCGGTGCCGGTGTCCGTCACGGCCGATTTGATGCGCTTGGCGGCGACCTTGGGGTCTTCCAGGAGCTGGATGGAGCCGTTGGGCGACTCCCCCGTCTTCGACATTTTGGCGGTGGGGTTCTGCAGGTCGTAGATCTTCGCGCTTTCCTTGAGGATGGTGGCCTCGGGCACGGTGAAGGTCTCGCCGAAGCGGGTGTTGAACCGCTGGGCCAGGTTCCGGGTCAGCTCCAGGTGCTGGCGCTGGTCCTCACCCACCGGCACCAGGTCGGTCTGGTACAGCAGGATATCGGCGGCCATCAGGGTGGGGTATGCGAACAGTCCCAGCGTGGCGGCATCGGCGCCGGCCTTCTGGGTTTTGTCCTTGAACTGGGTCATGCGGGAGGCTTCGCCAAATCCGGTGATGCAGTTCAGCGCCCACGCCAGCTGCGCATGTTCCGGGACGTGGGACTGGACGAAGAAAATGCTCTTGTCCGGGTCGATGCCGGCGGCGATGTACTGTGCCGCCACCACGCGGGTGCGGTTGCTGAGTTCCGCCGGGTCGAAGTCCACAGTGATGGCGTGCAGATCGGGGATGAAGAACACGGCGTCGTAGGCGGACTGCATGTCCACCCAGTTGCGGACCGCACCGATGTAGTTGCCCAGGTGCAGGGAATCGGCAGTGGGCTTGGCGCCGGAAAGGATCCGTTTGCGGCCCTGTGAAGGTGAGCTGGTCATTCGTTGGAACCTTAGGATTTAGAGCCGGTAGTCCACTACCAGCGGGGCATGGTCAGAGAAGCGTGTGTCCCACGAGGGCGCCCGGTCCACGACTGCCGAGAAGGCGGCAGCTGCGAGGTCCGGTGTGGCCAGGTGGTAGTCGATGCGCCAACCGGTGTCGTTATCGAACGCCTGGCCACGCTGTGACCACCAGGTGTAGGGGCCATCGACGTCGCCTGCCAGGCCGCGGTGAACGTCTTTCCAGCCGACGTCCTCGCCGAAGAAGCGGTCAAAGTAGGCACGTTCTTCGGGCAGGAAGCCGGCCTTCTTGACGTTGCCCTTCCAGTTCCGGATGTCCCGTTCGGTGTGGCCAACGTTGAGGTCACCCACCACCAGTGCGTGGTCGCTGTGCTTGGTGAGCTCGGGCAGGCGGGTGCTCATGGCGTCCAGGAACCGGTACTTGTCCACCTGCTTGGGGGTTCCGACTTCGCCGGAGTGCACGTAGGCGCTGGCAACGGTCAGCTGGACAGGTTCGCCGCTGGCGTCCGTCAGCCTGAAGTCGGCTTCCACCCAGCGGCCGGCGGTGGCGAAGTAGTCATCGCCAATGCCGTTGCGGGTGTACAGGGGTTCTTCGCGGGACGCGATGGCGACCCCGGCGCGGCCCTTGGCTTCCGCCTCGGCGTGCAGGATGTGCCAGCCGTCGCCGAGCAGCTGGCGGACGATCGCGTCGGGTGCCCGGACCTCCTGGAGGCAGAGGATATCCACTTCGCGGGGCTCCAGCCAGGCCGCCATGCCGTTCTTATAGGCAGCCCGGAGGCCGTTGACGTTGACTGACGCGATGCGAAGGTGATCCTTCTTCAATGCCGAACTCACCCGCACTACTCTAGTCGATGATGGTTCCGCTGACCGGGTCGCCGGCGCTGCCGGCGGAGCGGATCATGTCACGGGCGTTCGTTGCGGTGATCTCGATGGTTTCCAGCGCGCGGCGGATGGTGTCCTGGTCCGCGCCTTCGCCCTTGGCCCGTTCCTGCTCCACCACCCGGATCTGCACCTGCACGATCTTGAAGGAGTGATCCAGCTTGAGGTCCCGGACCTCGTCCGCCTCGGACCGCTCGGACACCACCCGGGTGCCGCCGTGGTCAGCGGAGGCCGACGACGGCGCACGGCCAGCGGCGCTGTTGAAGGCATTCTGGGCTTCCGTCAGCTTGGCGCCGGCTTTCTTGGCTGCCTTCTGGATGCTGAACACCACGAAGCAGGCGAGCGCGAGCCAGAAGGCCGCGATGACCGCCACAACCCACCCCACGACGTCGTTCTGGTTCGCGGCGAAGATTACGGCAACCAGGAAGGCGATGATAAAGACCATCATCCCCGGGCCGCTGATCCGGAGCATGGAGAAGCCGCCCTTGGACCGGCCGGACGGAGACTGTGGGTTACCCAGAGATTGCATGGGTCCATTGTCTCAAACCCTGCGGGGGCCTTTTGCACCTTCCACCCCCGGCGAACACTCCCCCCTCCCCTCCCCAACTAAGTAGCAGTAGATGTCGTTTTGAGCCCTCATTACGACATCTGCTGCTACCTAGTTGGGATTTAACGGCCGACGGCGGCCCGCACCTTAGCGAAAAGGTGCGGACCGCCGTCGGGCGTTACGTGTGTGGTGTGGAACTAAGCGATTGCGGAACCGCTTTTCTGTGCCAACTGACGTTCTGCCGCTTCGACCACGTTGGTCATGAGCAGTGCCACCGTCATCGGACCGACGCCGCCAGGGTTCGGCGAAATCCAGCCTGCCACGTCCGCAGCGGCGGGATCGATATCGCCGTGGACCTTGCTCTTGCCCGTCTCAGGATCGGTTTCCCGCGTGACACCAACGTCGAGCAGGGCAGCCCCCGGCTTGACGTCTGCTGCCTTGACGATGTGCTTGACGCCCGCCGCGCCGACAATGACGTCCGCTTGGCGCAGCAGCTCCGAAAGGTTCTCGGTGCCCGTGTGCGTCAGCGTTACCGTGGCGTTCACGGACCGGCGGGTGAGCAGCAGGCCGATGGTACGTCCCACCGTGACACCGCGCCCGACCACCACAACATGCTTGCCGGCGAGGCTGTAGCCGTTCCGCTCCAGAAGCTCGATGACGCCGCGGGGCGTGCACGGCAGCGGCGAGGTGATCTCGCCACTCACGTTGAGCACCAGCCGGCCAAGGTTGGTCGGATGCAGGCCGTCGGCATCCTTGGCGGGGTCAATCCGCTCCAGGACGGCGTCGGTATCCAAATGCTTGGGCAGCGGCAGCTGCACAATGTATCCGTGGCAGGCGGGGTCCGCATTGAGTTCGTCAATGAGTGCCTCTACCTGCGCCTGGGTGGCATCGGCCGGCAGCTCACGCTGGATCGAGTTCATCCCGATCTGCACGGACTGCTTGTGCTTCATGGACACGTACAGCTGTGAGGCCGGGTCTGCGCCCACCAGCACGGTGGCAATGCCGGGGGTGACGCCACTGGACTTCAGTGCGGCGACACGATCGGCCAGCTCAGACTTGATGGCGGCGGCGGCCGCCTTGCCATCAAGAATCTTGGCAGTTTGGGTTTCAGTCATGGATCACCACTGCTCGTGCTGCGGGTACAGCGGGAAGTCGGCGGCGAGCTTGTCCACGCGGGACTGCAGGGCCTCAACGTCGGTGGCGGAGCCGGCCTTCAGGGCGGTGGCGATGATCTCGGCGACCTCGGTGAATTCCGCTGCGCCGAAGCCGCGGGTGGCCAGGGCGGGGGTGCCGATACGCAGGCCGGAGGTGACCATCGGCGGGCGCGGGTCGAACGGAACGGCGTTGCGGTTCACCGTGATGCCCACGGAGTGCAGGAGGTCTTCCGCCTGCTGGCCGTCCAGCTGCGAGTTGCGCAGGTCCACCAGGACCAGGTGGACGTCGGTTCCGCCGGTGAGGACCGAGACGCCGGCTTCGGCGACGTCGGCCTGGTTGAGGCGGTCGGCGATGATCTTGGCGCCTTCAAGGACGCGCTCCTGGCGTTCCTTGAACTCCTCCGTGCCGGCGATCTTGAACGCAACGGCCTTGGCGGCGATGACGTGCATCAGCGGGCCGCCCTGCTGGCCCGGGAAGACGTTGGAGTTGATCTTCTTGGCCCACTCCTGCTTCGCCAGGATCACGCCGGAGCGCGGACCGGCGAGGGTCTTGTGCACCGTGGAGGTGACGACGTCGGAGTGCGGGACCGGACTCGGGTGCAGGCCAGCTGCAACCAGGCCTGCGAAGTGCGCCATGTCGGTCCAGAGCAGCGCGCCCACCTCATCGGCGATGGAGCGGAAGGCTGCGAAGTCCAGGTGGCGCGGATAAGCGGACCAGCCGGCGATGATGACCTGCGGCTTTTCGGCGATGGCCTGCTCGCGGAGCTTGTCCATGTCCACGCGGAAGTTGTCCTCCTCCACCTGGTAGGCAGCCACGTTGTACAGCTTGCCGGAGAAGTTCAGCTTCATGCCGTGGGTCAGGTGGCCGCCGTGGGCCAGCGACAGGCCCAGGATCTTGTCACCGGGAGTGATCATGGCGGACAGTGCCGCGGCGTTGGCCTGCGCACCGGAGTGCGGCTGGACGTTGGCGAACTCTGCGCCGAAGAGTGCCTTGACCCGATCGATGGCCAGCTGCTCGGCGACGTCAACATACTCGCAGCCGCCGTAGTAGCGGCGGCCCGGGTAACCCTCGGCGTACTTGTTCGTGAGGACGGAGCCCTGGGCTTCCATCACGGCACGCGGGGCGAAGTTTTCGGAAGCGATCATTTCAAGGGTGCCGCGCTGGCGGCCAAGTTCCTGCTCGAGGACTGCAGCGATTTCGGGATCAAGCTCGGCCAGCGACTGGTTGCTGACTTCGGCTGTTGTGGTGGCGGTAGTAGTCACGAAAAACTCCTGGCTAGGGATACGGGCACTGCTAAGGTCAGGCTACCGGCTGGCGTTCGGCACCGCCCCTTGATGACAGGGCGGAAAAGCGCACAGGATGATGCTGTTCCCCGCGGGTCGCAGCTCTTCTCCGGCAAAACATGACCCTCGGCCCAGGCGTACGATCCGTGGTCTTCGTGATTGCCGCTCCCTGGTGGTTAAGCCACCCAACGCCAGTTGCGACCTCCTCAGACTACCAAAAACGCCCGTGCCACGCGGGTAGGCTAATTGTCGTGAGTGATGAGCAGCTGAACAAAGCGTATGTATTAACACTGTCCTGCCCGGACCGCCCCGGAATCGTCCACGCCGTGGCCGGCGCCCTGCTGGTGGCTGGCTGTAATATTTTGGACTCGCAGCAATATGGCAGCCCCGCAACCGCGAACTTCTTTATGCGCGTGGAAGCCACGACGACGGCCTCCCGGGCCGAGCTACAGGCCGCCCTTGAGCCGGTGGCCGCGGCCTTCGGGATGCAGTGGAGCCTCAACGCCGTCGGCCAGAAGGTGCGGACCCTGCTGATGGCCAGCACGTCAGCGCACTGCCTCAACGACATTCTTTTCCAGCAGCGTTCCGGCACCCTTCCCATCGAGATTCCCGCCGTCGTCTCGAATCACCGGGACCTCGCCGGCCTGGCCGAGTTCTACGGCATCCCGTTCCACTACATCCCCGTCACGCCGCAGACCAAAGCGGAAGCCGAGGACAAACTTCGTGCCCTGATGGCCGAACACGATATCGAGCTCACGGTGCTGGCCCGCTACATGCAGATCATTTCCGATGACCTCTGTGCGGAGCTGACCGGCAAGGCCATCAACATCCACCATTCGTTCCTGCCCTCCTTCAAGGGTGCCAAGCCGTACCACCAGGCCCATGCGCGCGGGGTGAAGCTGATCGGCGCCACCGCCCATTACGTCACCGCTGCCTTGGACGAAGGCCCCATCATTGAGCAGGAAGTCATCCGGGTAGACCACGCCCGGACCCCGGAACAGTTTGTGCAAATGGGCCGGGACGTCGAGGGCCGCACACTGACCCAGGCGGTCCAGTGGCACGCGGAGCACAGGGTGCTGCTGGACGGCAACCGGACCGTGGTCTTCAACTAGCCGCCCCCGTCTGACTGGTCGCGGCGCACGGACATGGAGCACTCAGCAGCAACCAGCCGGGACGCCGAGCGCGGGCGGTTCATTAGCCTCCTTAAGGCAGAGGGCAGGCACGACGTCCTGGAGGTCGACGCCGGCCAGGGCCTTGATGGTGTGCAGTTTGTCCGCGCGGGCATCCATTACACGGGAGTGGACCCCTCGGAGGAGAACGTCCATTGGGCCCGCGCCAAGGGCCTGGATGTCTCCGTGGCAGATGCCCGGCACCTGCCCTTTGCGGACGGAACCTTCTCGGCCGCCTGGACCACGAGTACGCTGCTGCACGGCGCAGCTACAACCGATATCGGCGCCGCTACTGATATCGACGCCGTCCTGCGAGAACTGGTGCGGGTGACGGCACCCGGGGCGCCCATCGCCGTCGTGCTTTCTTCAGGGGAGGAGGAGGAGCAGGCCCGGACGCACCACCACCAGTTTCTGCTCCTCCGCACCCCCGCCTCCAACGGGCGGATGTCCTAGGCTTGGCCGTATGGCTCCTCTTCACACTTTTGCCGGCCACGCGCCGGCCGTCCACGAAACCGCGTTCATCGCACCCACCGCGTCCATCATTGGCAACGCCTCCCTCGCCCAGGATTCGAGCGCCTTTTACGGCGTGTCCGTCAGGGCCGACACCGCGGCCATCATGGTGGGCCCCGGCAGCAACCTGCAGGACAACGTTGTGCTGCATGCCGACCCCGGCTTTCCCTGCACTGTCGGCGCAGGGGTCAGCGTGGGGCACGCGGCCGTGGTGCACGGTTGCACAGTGGAGGACGACTGCCTGATCGGCATGGGCGCCACAATACTGAACGGCGCGGTCATCGGCGCCGGCTCACTGGTGGCGGCCGGCGCCGTGGTCCTGGAGGGGACGGTTGTGCCGCCCCGCTCGCTGGTGGCAGGCGTCCCTGCCAAGGTCCGGCGGGAGCTCACGGACGAGGAGTTCGACGGCGTCAAACGGAACGCCGAGCGCTATGTTGAACTTGCCCGCGCCCACCGCGACCTTCACGGGTAGGTTCCAGATAGTTGCGTTAACTTCTTGACCGCAGTAGCCAGAGTAGGGCAATCTTCTTTCTATGTCCCCCACACCGCGCTCGACGAAGAGCAGGCCACATAATCCGGGGTCCCAGTCCGCCCTCAGGCAGCTGAACAAGCAGCGGATCATCGAGACCCTGATGAGTGGCCCCTCCACCCAGGCCGAGCTTGCCCGGCAGACCGGGCTGTCCACCGCCACGGTCTCCAACATCGTCAGAATCATGCAGGACGCGGGGCTGGCGTCCACCGAGCCGATCACCAGTTCCGGCCGCCGGGCGCTCAATGTCCGGCTCAACAGCAACGGCGCAGTGGCAGTCGGCATCGACTTCGGCAGGCGGCACCTGCGCGTCGTCCTGGCTTCGCTGAGCTACCACGTCATCGCTGAGGAATCAGTGCTCCTTCCGCTGGGCCACCAGTCGGAGGAAGGCATCGACGCCGCCGTCCTGCTCCTTGACAAGCTGCTACTGGAAAGCGGAGTGGACCGTGCCGCCGTGGTGGGTGCCGGCGTCGGAATCCCGGGACCTATTGACCGGCGGACCGGCACCGTGGCTCAGGGTGCCATCCTTCCGGAGTGGGTGGGAATCAACATCCTGCAACACCTTGAAGAAACCCTCAAAATGCCCGTGTTCGTTGATAACGACGCCAACCTGGGCGCATGGTCTGAGGTCACATGGGGGCCCCACACAGGGGTCAGCAACCTGATGTTCCTCAAGATCGGATCAGGCATCGGCGCCGGCCTGATCCTCAACGGCGCGCCCTACTACGGCACCGTGGGCATCACCGGCGAAATCGGTCACGCCACCATCCACGAACACGGACTGGTGTGCCGTTGCGGCAACCGCGGCTGCCTGGAAACCATCGCCTCCACCACCACCATGATCGAGCTGCTCAGCCGGGGCGAGGACCCGCCTGCCAGCCCGGCGGACATCGTGCGGAAAGCGTTGGCCCGCGACCCTGCCACCTTGCGCGTGGTGGACGACGCCGGTTTGGCTGTCGGGCGCGCACTGGGCAATGTGGCCAACCTGATCAACCCCGAAGTGATTGTGGTGGGTGGCCCCCTTGCGGGGCTGGGCGACTTGCTGCTCGACCCCATCCGCCGGGGCTTGATCCGCCACGCCGTACCGGTGGTGGGCGAGACCACCACCCTGACGATGTCTTCCCTCGGGGACCGCGCAGAAGCCTTGGGGGCGGCGGCCCTGGTCTTCCAGCACGCCGGGATCCGCAGCACCTAGACCATTTTGTTATCCGCCAATTGCGTTAAAGACTTGACGACAACCGGTGTGATCCAGTTTACTTTTTCATCAGACGGCCCTGCGTTTTGCGGGGCGGACAACGAAGTCACTATTGGAGGCGTAAGGGCATATGACGTCCCATCCCACGCATACAGACCCCGTAATCCTGGAGATGCGCTCCATCACCAAGGAATTTCCCGGCGTCAAGGCATTGTCGGAAGTAAGCCTCAGCGTAAAGGCAGGCGAGATCCACGCCATCTGCGGCGAAAACGGCGCCGGCAAATCCACCCTGATGAAAGTGCTCTCGGGTGTCTACCCGTACGGCAGCTACGACGGCGACATCGTGTACCAGAACGAGGTCCAGCAGTTCCGGGACATCCGGGCCAGCGAGCAGGCCGGCATCGTGATCATCCACCAGGAACTGGCACTGATCCCCGAGCTGTCCATCATGGAGAACATCTTCCTGGGCAACGAACCCACCAAGCGGGGCGTGATCAACTGGGCCGAGGCCAGGTTGCGGTCCCTGGATCTGCTGGCGCGCGTCGGCCTCCGGGATGACCCGGACACCCCTATCAAGGAGATCGGCGTCGGCAAGCAGCAGTTGGTGGAGATCGCCAAGGCCCTGAACAAGTCCGTGAAAATCCTCATCCTGGACGAACCCACGGCGGCTTTGAACGAATCGGACTCCCAACACCTGCTCGACCTGATGCTGGGCCTGAAGGGCAGGGGCATCACATCGATCATCATTTCGCACAAGCTCAACGAGATCGAGCAGATCGCCGATTCCATCACCATCATCCGCGACGGCAAATCGATCGAGACCCTCGACGTCAAGGCCGACGGCGTGGACGAGGACCGCATCATCAAGGGCATGGTGGGCCGTGCCCTTGAATCGCGCTTCCCGGACCACACGCCCAAGATCGGCGAGGTGCTGTTCGAGGTCAAGAACTGGAACGTGGCACATCCGCAGATCCAAGACCGTATGGTTTGCAAGAACTCGAACTTCTTTGTGCGCCGCGGCGAGATCGTCGGATTTGCGGGGCTCATGGGCGCCGGGCGCACCGAACTGGCCCGTTCCGTCTTCGGCCGGTCCTACGGCCATTTCGTCTCCGGACAGATCTACATGCATGGCAAGGAATTAACACTCAAGAGCGTTCACCAGGCCATCGACGCCGGCCTTGGCTACGTCACCGAAGACCGGAAGTCGCTCGGCCTGAACCTGCTCGATGACATCAAAACAACCACGGTGTCAGCCAACCTGGAGAAGATCAGCAAACGCAGCGTGGTGGACACCAACAAGGAGTTTGCGGTTGCCGAGGAGTACCGGAAGTCCCTGCGGACAAAGGCCCCCTCGGTGCAGGAAGGCGTGGCCAAGCTGTCGGGCGGGAACCAACAGAAGGTGGTTCTGGCCAAGTGGATGTTCACGGACCCGGAACTGCTGATACTTGATGAACCCACCCGCGGGATCGATGTCGGAGCCAAATACGAGATCTACGGCATCATCCAGCAACTGGCCAACCAGGGGAAAGGCGTGATTGTGATTTCCTCCGAACTGCCTGAACTGCTGGGACTCTCGGACCGCATTTACACCATTTTCGAGGGCGCCATCACGGGCGTACTCGACAAAGAGGAAGCGAGCCAGGAAAGCCTGATGAAGCTCATGACCTCCGCCCGAAAAGCCGCCTAATCCTCTGGAGCCTTCCAGAATATTCCAGATACGAGGACCGAAAACAATGAACGCGCTCAAGAAACTCTTCGGTGGCGACACCCGCCAGTTCGGGATGATCTTTGCCCTAGTGGCTCTGATAGTTCTCTTCCAGTGGCTTACAGGCGGCATCACCCTCACCCCGGGCAACGTTATCAACCTCTTCAACGGAAACTCCTACATCCTTATCCTGGCCATCGGCATGGTGCTGGTCATCATCGCCGGGCACATCGACCTATCGGTGGGCTCGGTGGCGGCGTTCGTGGGCATGGTGGTGGCCATCTGCATGCGGGACTGGCACCTCCCCTGGTTCGTTGCGATCCTGCTGGGGCTGGGCCTCGGCGCCCTGATCGGCGCGTGGCAAGGCATGTGGACAGCGTATGTGGGCATACCAGCGTTCATTGTGACCCTGGCAGGCATGCTGATCTTCCGCGGTGCACAGCAGTTCGTTGGCCAGTCCAACTCGATTCCCGTCCCGAGGGAGTTCCAGTACATCGGCGCCGGCTACCTCCCTGAAGTAGGGCCGGACACTGGCTTCAACAACCTCACCGTGCTTCTGGGGCTTGCAGGCGTCGCGTTCGTGATCTTCGGAGAAGTCCGACGGCGGCGCACCGCCAAGGCGCTCGGCGCGGAGGTTTCGGAGACCTGGGTGAGCATCCTTCGGCTCGTCCTGATCTGTGGAGCCATCCTCTACGCAACGTACTTGTTCGCCACCGGCCGTCCCGGCACGTCTTTCCCGATTCCGGGCCTCATCCTCGCCGTCATGGTTTTGGTCTACGGCTTTATCTCTTCCAAGACCGTGGTTGGCCGCCACGTCTACGCCGTCGGCGGCAACCGCCACGCGGCGGAACTCTCAGGTGTGAAGTCCAAGAAGATCAACTTCCTGGTCATGATGAACATGTCCATCATCGCCGGACTGGCCGGAATGATCTTCGTGGCCCGCTCCACTTCTGCAGGCCCGTCGGACGGCACCGGCTGGGAACTTGACGCCATCGCCGCTGTCTTTATCGGCGGCGCGGCAGTCACCGGCGGCGTGGGTACCGTGATCGGATCCATCGTCGGAGGCCTGGTCATGGCCGTCCTGAACAATGGCCTGCAGCTACTCAGCGTAGGCGCCGACTGGCAGTCCATGATCAAAGGCCTGGTGCTGCTGGTGGCCGTGGCCATCGACGTCTATAACAAGTCGCAGGGCCGGGCGTCCATCATCGGGCTGATGATGAGGAACTTCAACCGCTCGTCGGGCGGCCCGGGCACACCGCTGCAGCCTGACGAGGTCACCTCCACCAGAGAAACCATTTCCAAGGAAGCCTGAGCACGTTAGCTTCCTGACCCAACACCCCAAAAGAAAGTGGACACAGAAATGCGAATGTTTGGCAAAGCAGGAAAGGCAGCAGCGGTAGCTGCGATCGCAGCGTTGGCGCTGACAGGCTGCGGACGTTCCGAACCAAGCACCTCGGGCGGCGGTGCCAGCGGGGGAACAGGCGGCTTCGCCCAGGACTCCGCGATCGGCGTTGCACTTCCCAAGAAGACCAGCGAGAACTGGGTTCTGGCGGAAAAGCTGTTCAACGACGGACTCAGCAGCGCCGGCTTCAAGCCGACCGTCCAGTTCGCCAACAACGGTGTGGCAGAGCAGCAAAACCAGATCAGCGCCATGATCGCCAAGGGCGCCAAGGTGATTATTGTGGGCGCCCTTGACGGCTCCCAGCTGGGTACCCAGCTCCAGCAGGCCAAGGATGCCGGGGCCACCATCATCGCCTACGACCGCCTCCTGCTGAACACCGCCAATGTGGACTACTACGTGGCTTACGACAACTTCAAGGTGGGCGTGCTCCAGGGGCAGGCCCTGTTGGACGGCATGAAGGCCAAGAAGCCCGCGGGTCCGTACAACATTGAGCTTCTGGCGGGTTCGCCCGACGACGCCAATGCGAAGGTCTTCTTTGACGGCGCCATGTCGGTCCTCAAGCCGAAGATCGACGACAAGACGCTGAACGTACTCTCCGGCCAGACCACCTTTGAAAAAGCGGTCACGCAGGACTGGAAGGCTGAGAACGCCCAGCGGCGGATGGATACCCTGTTGACCGGTTCATACGGTTCGGCCTCGCTGGATGGCGTCCTCTCACCGAACGACACTCTCGCCAGGGCTGTCATCACCTCAGTCAAGGCGGCCGGCAAGCCGATTCCTGTGGTCACAGGCCAGGACTCCGAAGTTGAGTCCGTGAAGTCGATCATGAATGGCGAGCAGTACTCCACCATCAACAAGGACACCCGCAAACTCGTTGAGCACGCGATCGTCATGGTCAAGGACCTCCAGGCAGGCAAGAAGCCTGAGGTCAACGATGACAAGTCGTACAACAACACGGTGAAGGTGGTTCCGGCCTACCTGCTTCCGCCGGTTATCGTGACCAAGGAGAACGTGAAGACGGCCTACGTGGACGATCCGGTTCTCGGCCCGATCACCAAGTAAGGCTGTTACCTAGTAACCTGCACCACCGGGCCCCGGCCCGCCGGCACCGGCGGACCGGGGCCTTTTGCTTACCCCCGGGCCCCAACCCTCTCGCACTTAACGCGGGTTTTGGGCCAACCCTCTCTCACTTAACGCGGGTTTTCCGCCACCCCTCTCGCACTCGTGCATTCACAGCTGGTAGTGGTGGCCATAGGCAGCGTGGTGGGTGCCGCCGTCGTGTCCTTCGCCAGCGGGGGCATCGCTTCCGCGCTGATCAGTTCCAGTTCAACAACGACGACGGCGGCCTCCACAGGGCGCGGCGTGGCCATCATCGGCGCGCTGATCCCGGCGCTGCTCACGGGGCGCATCCGTCCCATGGAAGTCCTGCGAGGAGAATAACCATGATCGAAGTCAAGAACCTGCTCCGCGCGTTCAACTCCGGCGACCGCACCATCAAACCTGTCACGACGTGAGTTTCGTCCTCGAACAGGGCACCCTGGCGTCCATCGTGGGCAAGAGCGGCAGCGGCAAGAGCACCCTGTTGTCCCTCCTCGGTGCGCTGGACAAACCCACCAGCGGAGACGTCGTCGTGAACGGCGTGAGCCTCTTCGGAATGCCGGACGGCAAGCTGACCGAGTACCGGCGTAGGGACATCGGCCGAGCGTATGCAGCGGGCGAAGGACCTGCTGGAGCAGGTACAGCTGGACCCGGAGAAGCAGGTGCGGCGCATCAACCGGCTGTCCGGCGGCGAGCAGCAGCGGGTGGCCATTGCCCGCGCGCTCGCCAACGAACCCAGCTGATCCTCGCGGACGAGCCCACCGGCAACCTCGATGAGCAGACCGGTGACCACATCATCGAGCTCCTCAACGCACTCAGCCGTAACCACAACACCACCATCCTGGTGGTCACGTACGACAGGGCGCTGGCCAACATGACGGACCCCCGCTTCGGCTCCAGCAGGGCAGGCTGACCGAAGAATCAGTCCGGGCCACGGTCTGACGCATTGGCTGTTTGAGGTGAGAGGATGGGCACCATGAGCGCGCTAATTGCCACGCCGTGGTTGTCCAGCCAGCCAGATCAGGACCCGCGGTCCGCCACCGGAAAGCCGTTGCGCTGGGGCGTCATCGCCACCGGCGGAATTGCCCGTTCCGTGTCGCGGGACCTGGCGCTGCTGGCCGATGCCGAGCTTTACGCGGTCAGTTCCCGCGGCCGCGACACGGCGGAGAGCTTCGCTACCGCCTACGGTTTCAGCCGGAGCTACTGGGACAACGACGGCGTCTCCGGCTACCAGCACTTGCTTGCCGACGACGCGGTGGACGTTGTCTACGTCGCCACACCACACGCACAGCACCACCAGATCGTCCTGGCGGCGCTGAATGCCGGCAAGCACGTCCTGTGCGAGAAGGCCTTTACCATCAATGCACGCGAAGCCAGCGAGCTTGTGGCCGTGGCGCGCGAACGGAAGCTCTTCCTGATGGAGGCCATCTGGAGCCGGTTCCTGCCGGGGATGCAGCGGGTTTTCGAGATCGCCGCGTCCGGAGAACTGGGTGATGTGCACTGGGTGACCGCCGACTTGGGCTTCCCCGCCCCGTACTCCCGGACCTCAAGGCTCTGGGCGAGGCAGGACGGCGGCGGTGCGCTCCTGGACATCTCCGTCTACCCGTTGCTGTGGGCCTTGGGGACGTTAGGGTTCCCCCAGACCGTCAGTGCCGCCGGTTTCATTAACGACGACGGCGTGGACGCCCAGAATGCGTTGACGCTCGGCTACAACCACGGCGCCCAGGCCCAGCTGACGTCGTCGCTCCTGGCGTTCGGCCCCCGGACCGCCACCGTCGCGGGAAGTTTGGGCTACCTGCAGAGCGTCGGTTCCATCAACAACCCGCGGGAACTGGCGATTGGCATCGGCCTTGGCGAGGTGCGCAGCGAGCCGTGCGACGTCGTCGGCCTCGGCTACACGTACGAGCTCCGCGAGGTGACGCGCTGCATCCAGCAGGGTGTCACGGAAAGTCCGGTCATGCCGTTGGAAGATTCCCTCAACACCATGCGCCTCTTCGACGGTGTCCGCGGACAGCTGGGAGTCAGCTACCCGAACGACGCCCACTAGTGGCGGCATCGTGCAGATAGTAAGTTTGCTTGATTTATTTTCCGTTTTTCCTAGACTCGCTGCCGGGAGCGGTCTTAGGCTGTAGCCATCGTCGGTCTCAACGGTACGTACTGGGGGTGGTACGCGTGGCAAAGGTTGGTTCGCCATGGCGCCTGCTCCGCCCGCTCTTCCTCGCAGGAGCGGTAACCGCCACCTGGCTGACCCTTTCATCATCCGCGGCAACGGCCGACACTTCCACGGACTCCGGCTCCCTGCTCGGCGGGGTCACCTCCTCCGTTTCGGCGCTGGCGGCTCCGCTGACTGGTTCGGCTTCCCCCGCGGCTCCTGCTGCCGCGGAAAGTCCCGCCGTGCCGGCGGCCACTCCCACAGGTCTCCTGCAGCCCTTGGTTGGCGGCCTGACAGGCACCGCAGATCAGTTGGTGGCGGCCGTCCCGGTTGTGAAAAGCATCGTTCCTTCAGGAGCAGTTTCCACGGTGGCCGTTCCTGTTGCCGCCGTGGCCGATGACGTTGCCGCCGGAGTTGTCGATGTTGCTGTTCCTGCGCTCGTCAAGGCGGCTCCCATTCTGGAACCAGTCGTGGAGCCTGCTGCCGGCCTCGTAACGGGCGCGGCTCCTTTGCCTGCTGTTCTGCCCAGCGTTCTGGATACTCCGGGCGACCTGCCGGAGACATTGGTGCCGGACGCAGCGGCGCCGCAGACAGACTCCGGCGAAGCGGCACCGGCTGTCCCTGAGCAGGCGGAACCTGCCGTGGATGAGGCTGCGGATACTGCAGAACCATCGCTGGCCCGTCCCGGTTCCGACGCCGCAGCAACACCCGGCGCATCACTTCAGCAGGCTGCCACGGGCGCACCGTTGACTGTAGACCCGTTGCCCACGCCGGTTCCGGCACCGGCAGTTCCTGGTTCGGGCGCAGGCGGCGGCGCATCGCCGTCGGGCCCATCAGGCGCTGCCGCGTGGCTCGCTGACTTCGATCTGGACCTTCCATTGGCGGGTAACTGCCCCATCAGTGGCGCATCCGAGGATGCACCCTCGCCGGTGTCATTCGACCCCGGTTCCTCTCCTGACTAGTTGAGCCCCCTTCTGCCTTTTGATGGCAGAAAACGGCCACCGGGTCGCTGCACGCGGCGCCCCACATCAACTTCTCAGGAGACAACCATCATGCATTCAAATCTACGCAGAGGGCTGCTTGGCACCCTCTTTGCCGGCGGGCTCCTGGCCTTCGGCGCCACCGCGGCCAACGCCGCGGACACAACGAGCGGACCGGACCTTACGGCCTCCGCACTGGTCTCAGCGGCGACATCCGCAAACACGACGACGTTGGGCCTGCTGGGTGGCTCAACGCAGTCGGACACCACGGATGTCGCCGCTGCGCTAGACGTCAACCTGGGCCTTGGGAACGGCGTCCTTGGCGGCGGTGGGGGCGCCACTGACGCTGGCACAACCGCCGACGTGGCTGCCGCAGCCGACGTCAACCTCGGCGGAACCAACGGCCTCCTGGGCGGCACCAACGGCACGACCGACGCCGGCACCACCGCCGACGTGGCTGCGGCAGCCGACGTCAACCTGGGCCTTGGGAACGGCGTCCTCGGCGGCGGGGGCGGCGCCACTGACGCTGGCACTACCGCCGACGTGGCTGCCGCAGCCGACGTCAACCTCGGCGGAACCAACGGCCTCCTCGGCAGCACCAACAGCACCACTAACGCCGGCACCACCGCCGACGTGGCTGCCGCAGCCGACGTCAACCTCGGCGSARCCAACGGCCTCCTCGGCAGCACCAACAGCACCACTAACGCCGGCACCACCGCCGACGTGGCTGCCGCAGCCGACGTCAACCTCGGCGGAACCAACGGCCTCCTGGGCGGCACCAACGGCACGAACGACGCCGGCACCACCGCCGACGTGGCGGCCGCCGTCAACGTCAACCTCGGCGGGACCAACGGCCTGCCCGGCAATGCCGATAGCGGCCTGGATGCCGCAGCTAATCTCGGTCTGGGCCTCGACACTTCCGGGCTTTTGAATGATGCTGCCGTGGGCGTCGGTGGATCCGTGATCATCGGCGGATCCACGGATAGCGCCGAGACTCCGGGCACGACGGATCCGGCTACGACGGATCCGGGTACCGGTATGACGGGCGGCAGTGACACTCCGGCTGACGGAGCGGAAACCCCGGGTACCGCAACCAACACAACTGCCACAACCCGGTCTGCCGCTACAGGCTTCACCGTATTACCTGCCGGGACCATCACCGGTGCCCTAACCACCGGAGAAGGTTCCGCAGCAGCAACCGCACCCGTCAAGGACGGCAGTAAATCGCTGGCCAAGACCGGCGTGGACGCCTCGCTGATCCCGCTCGCGCTGATACTCCTGGTAGCCGGCGTGCTGCTGCTCAGGCGGCGCCGGACCTCCTAAGGTCAGTTCTCCGGAGGAATCTGGAGCACACGAACCGATCCATCCGCCGTCCAACCGTTCGCGCTACAGGCGAGCGGTCAGAAAGGAGGTGGGCCACAGCAGAACCCCATCACCAGCACTCATCCTTGTTACCGAGGGTCCGGCTGGGAAGTCCCTACAACTTCCCAACCGGGCCGTCGGTGTGCGCCACGGCCAAAGGGCAGTAGCCTTAGCTTCTGGGTTTGGCCGGTATAATTTGGCGTACAACAGTGCCGCAGCGCACCGGGAGGAACGGGTCATGGTGGCGGAATCGCCTAGCTCCATCAGGGATGAAGTGGTCGGCGGACGGTACCGTTTGGGTGAGGTGGTTGGCCGCGGCGGCATGTCCACCGTTTACTGTGCCCATGACGCCAATCTTGGCCGGGACGTAGCCATGAAACTCTTCGCTCCACAGGCACCGGACGCAGACGAACTTAAACGCCAGGAAGCCGAAATCCAGCTTCTGGCAACACTTAATCACCCCAGCCTGGTCACCCTGTTCGATGCCGGCATTGATACGCGGCTACCGGACGAGCCTAGGCCGTTCCTGACCATGGAACTGGTGGAAGGGCAGGACCTTCGTAGCCGCATCAGGCACAGCCCTGTTCCCTTGGATGAGCTGGCCGTGATCGGGGCGGGCATCGCCGATGCCCTGGCCTACGTACACAGCCTGGGCGTCATCCACCGCGACATCAAGCCCGGCAATATTCTCCTGGTGCAGATCCGTCCGGGCGAGCCCCTGCGGCCCAAGCTGACGGACTTCGGCATAGCCAGGATCGTGGACTCAACACGGCTCACCGCCACCGGAACCATGGTGGGCACCGCGGCGTACCTGAGCCCGGAGCAGGCATTGGGTTCGCCGTTGTCTCCCGCCACGGACATTTACTCCTTCGGACTCGTCCTGCTGGAGTGCATCAAGCAAACAATGGAGTATCCGGGTAACGCTGTCGAGTCGGCCGTGGCACGGCTGCACCGCTCGCCCGACATTCCGGACGATGTCCCTTCCGAGTGGGCCGATCTGATCCGCTCCATGACGGCTATCGAACCCTTGGAACGTCCCGCAGCTGCCGACGTCGAAACCGTGCTCCGTAAGGCGTTGGTCTCGCCGGCATCCACTCCTGGTGAACTCGCGCCTGAGACCACCCGGGTGCTCCCGGCCATGCCTTTCAGGCCGCCCTCCATCGCTGTCACCGCCGAATCTGAGCTCCCTCGCCCGCGCCGCCGGGGAAGGCGATTCTGGCTTGCCATAGTCCTGGGGCTTCTCGCCATTGTGGCTGCCGCAACGGCACTGACGGTCAGCCTCGCCTCACAGCAAACGCCCGATGTCGTCCCCTACCCCACCGTCACCGGCAGCTTGGGTGACCATCTCCAGGAACTTCAGAAAAGCGTGGAACCATGATTACGGAGCAGAACGGCGGCTGGGGCCGCAACGCTTTCCGCTGCGTCTCAGTAGCCTCTGCAGCCCTTGTGTTGTCAGGGTCCTTGGCCGCATGCGGTCCTGCGGACTCGGGCCTGAAGAAGGACACCGCGGCGCAACTCCAGCAACGCGTCCTCAACGTCAGCCAGGCGGCCGCGGGCAATGATCCAACCGGTGCTCTAAACGCCTTGGAAGCCCTCGAGACGGACCTCGCTGCGGCCACCAGCAAAGGAACCGTGTCCGACGACCGCCGGCGCTCGATTACGACGGCGGCTGCCGCGGTACGCGCCGACCTCAACGAAGAACTGGCAGCGGCCGCAGCCGCCGCCAAGGCTGCTGAGGATGCCGCCGCGGCACAGCGGCAGGCCGAAGCGGATGCCGCCGCCAAGGAGGCCAGCAACGCCCCCACCCCGGCCCCTGTTGTGCCCGCACCCGCGCCTGTGCCCGCGCCGAAAAACAGCAACAGCGGAAACAACGGCAAGGGTAAGGGCAAGGACGGCTAACTCAGCCGTCCTGGTCCTGCACACGCCAACAAACAAGAAACGCGGCGCCCTGGTTTCCCGGGGCGCCGCGTCTGTGTTCCACGCCTCTGAGGGGCGATGTCTCTTAGTTCAGGGTCGCGATGACCTTGTTCAGCGTGACGGAGGGGCGCATCACAGCCGAGGCCTTGGCCTCGTCCGGACGGTAGTAGCCGCCGATGTCCACCGATGAGCCCTGCACCGCGGCGAGTTCGCCCACGATCGTCTCCTCGTTGGATGCCAGTTCGCCGGCAACAGCCGAGAACGAGGCCGCGAGCTCGGCATCCTCGGTCTGCTTGGCCAGTTCCTCGGCCCAGTAGCGTGCCAGGAAGTAGTGGCTGCCGCGGTTGTCCAGCTCGCCTGCGCGGCGGCTCGGGGACTTGTTTTCCAGCAGGAAAGTGCCGGTTGCCTTGTCCAGGGTGTCGGCCAGGACCTGCGCGCGGGCGTTGTCCGTGGTGGTGGCCAGGTGCTCGAAGCTCACTGCCAGGGCCAGGAACTCGCCCAGGCTGTCCCAGCGGAGGTGGTTTTCCTTGAGCAGCTGCTGGACGTGCTTCGGGGCGGATCCGCCGGCGCCGGTCTCGAAGAGTCCGCCGCCATTCATCAGCGGAACCACGGAGAGCATCTTGGCGCTGGTTCCGAGTTCCAGGATGGGGAAGAGGTCCGTCAGGTAGTCACGAAGCACGTTGCCGGAGACGGAGATGGTGTCCTCACCCTTGCGGATGCGCTCCAGCGTGAAGGCGGTGGCCTTCTCCGGGGACATGATCTCGATCTGCAGGCCGTCAGTGTCGTGGTCCTTAAGGTATTCGTTGACCTTGGCAATGAGGTTGGCATCGTGAGCGCGGGTCTCATCAAGCCAGAACACTGCGGGTGTCTTGGACGCACGCGCACGGGTCACGGCAAGCTTGACCCAGTCGCGGATGGGGGCGTCCTTGGTCTGGCAGGCGCGCCAGATGTCACCGGGGGCAACATCGTGTTCGATCAGCACGTTGCCGGAGCCGTCAACGATCTGAACCTTGCCGGCTTCCTGGATTTCGAACGTCTTGTCGTGGCTGCCGTATTCCTCGGCCGCCTGGGCCATGAGGCCGACGTTCGGGACGGTGCCCATGGTGGTGGGATCGAACGCGCCGTTGGCACGGCAGTCATCCACCACAACCTGGTAAATACCGGCGTAGGAGCTGTCCGGGAGGACTGCCAGCGTGTCGGCTTCCTTGCCGTCCGGGCCCCACATGTGGCCGGAGGAGCGGATCATGGCCGGCATGGACGCGTCCACAATGATGTCGGAGGGCACGTTCAGGCTGGTGATGCCCTTGTCCGAGTCCACCATGGCCAGGGCAGGGCCTTCGTCGAGACCCTTCTTGATAAGTGCCTGGACGCCTTCGCGCACGTTCTCCGGCAGGTCCTCAAGGCTGCTCAGGATCGCAGCGAGGCCGTTGTTGGCACTAATACCCGCGGCGGCGAGCTGCTTGCCGTAGGTCTCAAAGAGTTCGGAGAAGTACGCCTTCACCACGTGCCCGAAGATGATGGGGTCCGAGACCTTCATCATGGTGGCCTTCAAGTGGGCGGAGAACAGGACGCCTTCTTGCTTGGCGCGGGCAACCTGGGCTGCCAGGAACTCGTCGAGCTCGGCTGCGCGCATCACGGTGCCATCGATGACTTCGCCGGCCAGGACCGGGAAAGCCTTCTTCAGGACCTTGACCGAGCCGTCTTCGCGGACCAGCTGGATGGCGATGGTGCCGTCAGCTTCGATGACCACGGACTTCTCGTTGGAGCGGAAGTCGTCCTTGCTCATGGTGGCCACGTTGGTTTTGGAGTCAGCGGACCAGGCACCCATGGAGTGCGGGTTCTGCCGGGCGTAGTTCTTCACGGACAGCGGCGCACGGCGGTCCGAGTTGCCTTCACGCAGGACCGGGTTCACGGCGGAGCCCTTGATCTTGTCGTAGCGCGAGCGGATGGCCGTCTCCTCGTCGGAGGACGGGTTGTCCGGGTAGTCCGGCAGGTTGTAGCCCTGGCCCTGGAGCTCGGCGATCGCGGCCTTGAGCTGCGGGATGGATGCACTGATGTTGGGGAGCTTGATGATGTTGGCTTCCGGCGTCTTCGCCAGTTCACCGAGTTCAGCAAGGGCGTCACCGGTCTGCTGCTCCGGGGTGAGGTAGTCACCGAACACGGAGATGATGCGGCCTGCGAGCGAAATGTCACGGGTCTCCACCTCCACACCTGCAGTCGAAGCAAATGCCTCGATGATCGGCAAGAACGAATAAGTAGCCAGCATCGGCGCTTCGTCGGTGTGGGTATAGATAATCTTGGACATGCGCGGGCGTCTCCCTAGAGGTCGGCTGTTTGGAAATTTGGTCTATTTCACCACGCCTAACTTACCCGAGGACACGGCTTTGAGCCCTACCAGGGACGGCCGGGAGCCCGCGTATTACCGCTTGATTGAGGCACTATGCAGCGCACGACGGCGGCCGGAACCCCGCGCGGGGAGGGTCGCCGTCGTGAATTGCCACCGGCAGGAGCCGGCGAAGGTGAGGCGTCAGTCAGCGCCGTTTGTGGGGAAGATCACTTGGCCAGAGCTGCACGTACTTGGGGTCCTGGCGGCGCAGCTCTTCCGTCGCGGTGAATGTGTGGACAGGGTCGACGTCCCGCAACTGGAGAGCCGCCGTGAAGGCCTCCATATCGGGGACTGCGACCTCTGCTCCGTCGGCGGCCATGTGACGGCCGTTTGCTGCGGATCTTTTAGCGGATTTCCAGAATGCAGTCACGATGGGGCCCCAACTTCGCTCGGTGCCCGGAGCCCAGATCGGACAAGTCATTGATAAGAGAAAAGTACCCTTTGACCTGAGCTTTTACCAGAGTGACGCACCACTCGAGACGGTACTACTATTTACAAAAGTCGTGTTGCATCGGTAGGTTCTACTGGTCACGGGCGGGCTCTTTGAGACCGCTCTCTCCCCGTTCAGACAGGACAATCATGACGCGTACCAGGTCCCTGGCGGCCAGCCTCCTCAGCCTTTCGGCAGCTGCCATGTTGGCGCTGGTCGGCGCAGGCACCGCGAATGCCGCGCCGGCGCCGTCGGAGGATAAAACAGCCCCCGTGGTTGCCAGCGCCAGGGTGGACAGCACCGGTGCAGCCGAATACTGGACGGCGGACCGAATGCGCGCCGCGATTCCCGGTGATGCCCTGGCGGGCGCTGCCTCCAAACGCCTTGCCACCCCAACTGAGGCCGTAGCTAAGGGCACGAACACCAAGGTCAAGCCCAGCACGGCAAGCAAAACCAACAGCAGCAGCCCCAAGTTCGCTCGGGAGGCCCCACCGGTGGACCACATCGGCAAGGTCTTTTTCACCATGGGCGGTTTCAACTATGTGTGTTCGGGCAACGCCGTCGCGTCTGCGAACAGAAGCACTGTGGCCACGGCCGGCCATTGCGTCAGCGAAGGCCCTGGCGCGTTCGTTACGAACTTCGCCTTTGTTCCGGCATACGACAACGGCAAAGAGCCCTACGGCAAGTGGACGGCCAAGGCCCTGTACACCACACCACAATGGCAGCAGAAGGGGGACATCGCCTTTGACACCGGCTTTGCGGTGATGGACCCTAACGCGGACGGCGATCTCCTCACCGACGTTGTGGGGGGCTCCGGCGTTGCATTTGGTGTGGAACGCGGCCTGCAGTACACCGCTTATGGCTACCCGGCCTCCGCGCCGTACAACGGCGAACAGCTCTGGAGCTGCCAAGGCACGGGTTCGAACGACACCAAACACCCTGAGTTCAATACCCAGGGCATCCCGTGCACCATGACCGGCGGTTCCTCCGGCGGCCCTTGGTTCCTCAGCAGCGGATTGCAGAACTCCATCAATAGCTACGGCTACAATGACGGCAACGTGATGTACGCACCCTACTGGGGCGAAGTCATCAAGGCGACATACGACATTGCCCAGGCAGCCTAAAAAGTCGCCTTCCCCGGAGCCCCGACCTCGCCAGGGGTGGGGCGAAGGTTCCGTCAGCCACAGCGAATCGGTCCAGACGCACGAGGAAATCCTCGCGTACTGGACTCCGGAGCGGATGGCCGAGGCAAAGCCCCGGGAGCTTCGGATCCCGGAACCCGCTCCAAGTCCCCTGGACGACGACGAAAGCCCAGCACCGGATCCTTCCTGAACCCGCGTTAACGCCCGACGGCGCCTCTCCCCACAAGGGGACAGGCGCCGTCGTTCGTTCAAACCCTGGGCCCACGCCGGCAGGGTTCCCTGACCGAGCTTGCGAGGTGAGGGAACCGGTGGGGATTAGTGGAAGAAGTGGCGGGCACCCGTGAAGTACATGGTGATGCCGGCCGCGTTGGCCGCCGCGACGACTTCCTCGTCCCGGACGGATCCGCCCGGCTGAACAACGGCGCGGACGCCGGCGTCGATCAGGATCTGCAGGCCGTCGGCGAACGGGAAGAACGCGTCCGACGCAGCCACCGCGCCGCGCGCCCGCCGGGGTGCGCCGCTCGCGTCGGCGTTGGTGGCACCGCCGGCACCATCGACGTCGGACTCCACCGAAACGCCCAGCGTGTTGGCCCGCTCCACTGCAAGGCGGCAGGAGTCCAGCCGGTTGACCTGGCCCATGCCGATGCCAACGGCAGCGCCGTTGTCCGCGAGCAGGATGGCGTTGGACTTGGCGGCGCGGCAGGCGGTCCATGCGAAGGCCAGGTCCGCGAGGGTCTTGTCGTCCGCAGCGTCACCGGCGGCGAGGGTCCAATTGGCGGGGTTGTCGCCGTCGGCGTCCACCTTGTCCGTGGCCTGGACCAGCATGCCGCCGGAGACCTGGCGGAACTCTGTGGGATACCGGCCGTAGCCCTCGGGCAGGGCCAGCAGGCGGATGTTTTTCTTCTTGGAGAGGATTTCCACGGCTTCGGGTTCGAAGGCCGGGGCGATGACCACCTCCGTGAAGATGCCGGCGACGGTGCGGGCCATGCCGGCGGTCACGGTGCTGTTGGCGGCGATGACGCCACCGAACGCGGAGACCGGATCGCATGCGTGTGCCTTAGCGTGGGCGTCGGCGATCGGGTCTTCGGCATCGGCCGAGCCGACGGCCACACCGCACGGGTTGGCGTGCTTGATGATGGCGACGGCGGGCTCGGTGAAGTCGAACGCGGCGCGCAGGGCGGCGTCGGCGTCGACGAAGTTGTTGTAGCTCATGGCCTTGCCGTGCAGCTGGTCGGCCTGGGCGATGCCGGCGGGAGCGGCCTTGTCCGCGTACAGCGCGGCCTGCTGGTGCGGGTTTTCGCCGTAACGGAGGACCTCGGAGCGTTCCAGGGACAGCCCGGCATAGGCGGGCCAGTCGATGATGCCGTCGCCGTCCTCATCCTTGAACTGGCTGGCCGTCCAGGTGGCAACTGCGTTGTCGTACGCGGCGGTGTGGGCGAACGCCTTGGCGGCCAGCCGGCGTCGCGTTTTCAAATCAAAGCCGCCCTCAGCCGCTGCGGTGACCACCTGGCCGTAGAAGCCGGGGTCAACCACAATGGCGACGGCGGCGTGGTTCTTCGCTGCCGAACGCACCATGGCGGGACCGCCGATGTCGATCTGCTCCACCACGTCATCCTGCGCGGCGCCGGACTTGACCGTCTCCACGAACGGGTAAAGGTTGACCACCACGAGGTCGAAGGTCTCGATCTCCATTTTGGTCAGGGTTTCCATGTGCGCCGGGACGCGGCGGTCTGCCAGGATGCCGCCGTGGACCCGGGGGTGCAGGGTCTTGACGCGGCCGTCCAGCATTTCCGGGGAGCCGGTGACTTCCTCGACTTCCTGGACCGGGATGCCGGCCGCTGCGATCTTCTTGGCGGTTGAGCCGGTGGAGACAATCTTCACCCCTGCTGCGTGCAGCCCTTTGGCGAGCTCCTCCAGACCGGTCTTGTCGTAGACCGAGATCAGGGCCCGGCGGATGGGAACCCGGTCGATGGATACACGTTCAGGCTGCGTGAAGCTCACAAAAGTCTCCGTCTTATGTCGCGGACCAGTGCCGCGGGTGTGCCGCGGGTGGTGGGGATAGGGTCAGTTTATCGCGTTGTTCCTTGGCTCCGTTTGCGGTGCGGCCCTGCGCGGGCCCCGGACGCGCGCGAACGGACGGAGAGCGGCCCCCTCGACTTCGCGTGCCTCTAAGCTTTAGGCAGGAGGCTGCGATGAATATTTACACCACTGTGCCCAGCGGCGAACAGGTGGTCCAGGAACTGCCGTGGCGCTGGAAGGTCCAGGGCCGGATCTTCGTGATCGGCGGCCTCGGCTTTATGTTCGATGCCTGGGATGTGACGCTGAACGGCATCCTCATCCCGCTGCTCTCCACCCATTGGGCCCTGGCAGCCGGTGAAGTCGCCTGGGTGGGTACGGCCAACCTGATCGGCATGGCGCTGGGCGCCTTTGTGTGGGGAACCATCGCGGACACCATCGGGCGGAAGAAGGCGTTCACGGCAACGCTGCTGATCTTCTCGCTGTTCACCGTGCTCGGTGCCTTCTCCCCTGACTTCATCTGGTTCTGTGTGTTCCGCTTTATGGCCGGCTTCGGTTTGGGCGGCTGCATTCCGGTGGACTACGCGCTGGTTGGGGAGTTCACGCCCCGGAAGCAACGTGGCAAGGTGCTCACCGCGATGGACGGCTGGTGGCCCGTGGGGGCTGCCCTGGCCGGGTTTGTCTCCGCTGCGGTGGTGGGCATCTTCGGGGACTGGCGGCTCACCATGCTGGTGATGGTGCTGCCGGCGCTCCTGGTGTTCTGGATCCGGCGCAGCGTGCCGGAGTCTCCGCTGTTCCTGATCCGGAAGGGCCGCCGGGAGGAAGCCGCCCAGGTCATTGACGATCTCGTGGCAGCCACCGGTGCCGAACCCCGCGCCTACAGCCTGCCCGACGCGCAGGACGTTCCGAGGCTGTCCGCCGGCAGCGCGTGGCATCAGCTGCGCCTGGTGTGGCAGTTCAACTGGAAGATTACGACGACCGCGTGGGCCTTGTTCTTTAGCATCCTGCTGGTCTATTACCTGTCCCTGACGTGGATGCCGAGGATCCTGATCGGTGCCGGTTTCGCCGAGTACAAGGCCTTTGTGACCACGGCGTCCATGTCGGCTGTGGGCCTGCTGGGCGTGGTGGTGGCTGCCCTGCTGGTGGAACGCGTGGGCCGCAAATGGATTCTGGCCATCACGGGCCCGCTCTCCGCGCTGACCCTGGTGATCGTGGCGTTCGTGGTGGACATACCTTCCGCCGCCATCTTCTGGCTGCTGGTGTTCGGCTTTATGGTCCAGGTGGCCATACCGGTGCTCTACGCCTATGTGTCCGAGCTGTACCCCACCGAGCTGCGCGGCACGGGCTTTGGCTGGGCATCCACCTTCTCCCGGCTGGGCGCAGGCTTCGGGCCGCTCATTTTCGCCAACTACTTCTGGCCGGAGCTCGGCCTGGCCACGTCTTTCGCCCTGGCCGGCGGCCTGGTCATGCTGGCGGTGCTGTGGATGGCGTTCTTCTCCCCCGAAACCAGGCTGCGCCGCCTCGAGTAAGTGCCTCCCCGTCTCCTCCCCACTCCCCCTCCCTCCGCCTCCCCCCCAACTAAGTAGCAGCAGATGTCGTTCTGAGGCTTCAAACCGACATCTGCTGCTACTTAGTTGGGCGACCAGCCGCGGTTTAGCAGCGCCGTGCGGACCTTGGCAACGGCGCGCCGCGCGTCGTTCTGCATATGACGCTTGGAAATTCTGACCAGCAACCAGCCCGCCCGCGCGAAATCCTCCTCGCGGGCAATGTCCTTGACGATCTGCGCAACCTCCGAATGGCCTTCGCCCTCGTACTCAACCGCCACGCGTTGCTCCGGGTAGGCAAGATCCGGTTGACGAACGACGCCGGCGCCCAGTTCCGTGGGGACGTTCAGTTCCGGTTCGGGCAGTCCGGCGTACTCGAGTGCCAGCCTCAGTTTGGTTTCTGGAGCGGAATCGGACCCGACACGCGCCTGCTCCAGCGCAACGCGGGCCTTCCGGATTCCTGGAGTTCCTTTGTGCCGGTCCAGCATGTCGGCCAGATCGTCCGGGGTTGCGTAAGGTTCCGCCCGACCCTCGAACTCAGGCCTCGGAATTCTTAAGAGGTGATCCGCAACCACAGTCAGTTCGTCAACGCTCATCTTCCTGGCGCAGTCCAGCCATGTGCGCGTCCGGGTTGTGATGAAGAGGCCGCACAAGGTGGTGATTTCGTCGTCGAAGAACTGCCCGCGATGACCCCTAACTCCGGCGCGACGAGGAATGGCCGTGGTATCCGGCCTGGAAATATGCGTGATGGGATCGTCCGAGCCGGGGAGAAACCCCGGAAAGGACCACAACGTGAAGGCCGTCGCGTGGGAAGCCGCCGAGAATTCCGTTATCAAGGTCAGCGGCCGGACCACCGAGGACAGCTTGGGCGGCGTCCGGTCCAGGGGCTGCCTCATTCCTCGACTCGGTGAGACCAGCGAACGGTGCCGCAACCGCCCAACTGTTACGCCGGCGTCGGCCGCTTCCTGAAAGGTGAACGCCCCAGAGCCAAGCGGTTCCGGTATTGGCTGCGGAGTCTTCATGAGGCCATCGTGACAAAATTTGCGCAGCGCCGCGGAAGTTATCCACAGGGATGCTGATGCAGGCCCAACTAAGTAGCAGCAGATGTCGGTTTGGGGCCTCAAACCGACATCTGCTGCTACTTAGTTGGGAAAGAGGGAACAGGCGGCGGCGAGGGATGCCAGGGTCTGGACCAAGAGCCGGCGCTCCACCACCTTGATGCGCTCGTGCAGGGAGTCCTCGCTGTCCCCCGGCTCAATGGTGACGGCTTCCTGCGCGATGATGGGGCCCGTGTCCACACCGGCGTCGGCCCAGTGCACCGTGCAGCCTGTGACCTTCACGCCGTAGGCCATGGCGTCTCGGACGCCGTGAGCGCCGGGGAAAGCCGGGAGCAGGGCAGGGTGGGTGTTGAGGTACTTGCCGTTGAAGGCATCGATGAAGTCCGCGCTCACTATGCGCATGAACCCGGAGGAGACCACCACATCCGGGGCGTAGGAGGCTACTTTCGCGGTCAGCGCGGCGTCCCATTCATCGCGCGTGGGGAAGGAGTTGAAGTTGACCACGAACGTCTCCAGCCCGGCTTCGGAGGAACGCTCGACGCCGTAGGTTCCCTCGCGGTCGGCACCCACCGCCGCGATCTCCACGGCCAGCTCCCCTGACTTCACGGCGTCGATGACCGCCTGGAGGTTGGAGCCGGTACCGGAAACGAGGACTACGATGCGCATGGGTCTAGCTTATGGGCAGGCTCGCGTAGGCTGGAATCCATGACTACTCCCCCGGAACCAGCTGGCCAGCAGCGGACTAAACCGCAGCTCAGCGAGGCCGCCAAGACCTCGCTCAGCAAGACCCGCAACCTGTTCCGGATCTTCATTCTCACGGTGCTCGGCGCCTTTTTCGTCTACCAGCTGGACGTCAGTTATCTCTGGCTCACCGGCATCCTGACCGCGGCAAGCTTTGTCCTGGGCATCATGTTGCTGGTCCGTGCAGCGAAGCTGAAAGAGTCCAAGCTGATGCTTTTGGGCACCATCGCGGGCTTGGGGGTTTCCCTGATCATGCTGCTGGTTATCCTGGCTTCGGCGGTGTTCTTCAGCCAGATCCAGGAATTCCAGGCCTGCCAGCGGCAAGCCCTGACGGATCAGGCCCAGTCCAACTGCCGCGTCCAGCTGGAACAGTCACTGCCCGGGCTCCGCTAGGGGCTCCAACGCACGGGCCCCGGGGCTACCGGTACCAGCCCACCGCGCGGTCGTAACGGCACTCAAGCGCTCCAGTGCCGGGTTCGTCGCTGCCGCCGGCAGGGAAGTAGATGGCACCGAAGTCGGCCCCCTCAGCCTCAATGCGCCCTTTCGCCCAGATCTGAGCCTGCTCAAGATCCTTTTCCGGGATGGATTCCCGGATGCTGTGGCCCGCGCTGAGGTGGATGTCCAGCTGGTACTCCCCCGGCTGGGATGTTCCGGCGTGAGTTTGCGGGTCCTGTTCGTCGCGCCTGCTGATCAGGACCTGCGCAGAGGCATGCAGAATGGACGGTGTACTGGCGGGCGTACCCTGCTGCTGCTGTTTAATCCGCAGACCGGACGCCACACTCTCCACAGTGTCGTCGTCGGTGACTGCGTAGGCGGATCCACTGACGTCAGCCTCTGAACCTCCGACGCTGATTAAATGCTGGCCGAACTGCTCGGAGCTGGATTGGCTGGAGTTCATGCACCCTCCCTGAGGGTATTCGCGGCAGTTGCCGACCCTGCAACACTAGCCCCAAAACAGGCTGCGAAACCGGATGGCCCCGGACTGATTTGCGAGCTAGGAAACCAGTTCTGCGTCCGCTTCCACCTGCTGCTGGCGTTCCAGCCATGGCCCGGCCGCGTAACCGATGACGACGCCGATCCCCACTTCCGCGGCCAGCCAGAGTCCCAGCCACAAGGGGTCGGGTCCGACGTCGGTGAGGCGTCCCGGTCCCGCAGAGCCGCGGGCCAGCCAGGCCAGCCCCGCCGCCAGCAGGCCCGCCACGGCGCCGATCAGGACCCCGAGCGCCAGGGTGGATGCGGTGGCCGTGAACCAGCGGGCGTGCACTTTGATGGCCAGCCATTCATCGAAGTGGTTTTCGCCTTCGCGCAGGAACCACCAGCCGGCCAGCACACCGGCCAGGACCGGAACCACCAGCGCCACGAACCCGTAGTCCAGCGGACCGGACGGGATCGCCGCAAAGACCGGGATGGCGGGCAGCGGCCCGGTTGCGGTGCCCAGCGGCCCCACCTGGGAGCCGACGCCCATGGCGAAACCGGATCCTGAGATCCAGGCCAGCGCAAAGACCGCCAGGTTCGGCAGGTAGCCGAGCTGCGCGATGGTGAGCGCCGCACCTCCTACCGCGCCGGCGTCGACCGCTTCATACACCGCCAGCACCAGGTTCCAGTGGATGAAAACGTCAACGGCCAGGAGCACGCAGGCGAGCGTCAGCGCGGACACCAGCGCCAGGAAACCGGCCCTGGCGGCGGACCCGAGGTAGGACCCTGCCCAGCGCGAATGCTGGCTGGTGCGCGAGATCCAGTCCACGGCGTCGACGCCGATCAGCCGGCTCCACGAACCGGCCTCGCGCCGCGCCCCGATGGCCATTCCCAGGGCGAACGGGATCAGCGGGATCACCATGGCGTCCCAGATGTTGATGACGACGTCCGGCGTGCGGCACACAAAACCGGTGGCCGCTCCGAAGGCCGAGTAGACCAGCCAGGAACCGAGCAACGCCTGCCAAAGCTGGTCCGTGTAAGAGGCGCGGGCCAGCCGCCGCCCGGCCCGCCAGGCGAGCAGGAACGGGATCAGAGTGAGCCCCAGCGGAATCAGGGTCAGCAGGCCCGAGCTCGCCCTGCCGGCGGCCCCGGTTCCGACGTCGGCCAGTCCCAGCGGGACGCCGTGAACCAGCAGCCACGCCTGGCCGGCGAGCCGGGCCAGTGCGTCGAATGCGGTGTTCCGGAAGCCGCCCGTCGCCCAGACAGCGACGATGGGAACGAGCACCAGAAGCGCAGAAATGATGGCCGCCTGCGCCGTCTCGAGGGCGCCCTGCAGCCATAAGGGCATGGGAAGGCCACGGTCTCCGGTCTGATCAGCGCGCAGTTTCATCGTGTCCCATGGTGTCACGGCCGGGCCCGCCAGCCGGTCTGCGACAGGCTCATTCGGCGAGGAGACGCACCTCACCAGAGTTCGTAGCCCCGTGGCGCTGATCATGAATCCGTGCCCGGCACGCACTTGGGCGCACACCATGGCCGCCGGCAGTGCCAGCTGCAGGGCCGGCCGGAGCGGCAGCGGCAGCAGAACCCTGAGCAGCCGACGACGGCGGGGCCGGCGCCGCCGGTGCGGGCGCCGCCGCCGGGCGTTCACTGAGTCCCGGGGGCCTTGTGCGGGCCGGCTCTTTTTCCACAGGCGCGCCGTAAAATTGGTATGTCCGCAATCAGTGGTTGGAGGCAGAAAAATGACTACCGCATCCCCACATGCACACGGCGTTCATTTCGGGCGCGCAGACGTCCAGAATGTCGGCATGGGTGTAGGTATTCTCATGTTGGCGGTGGGTGTCCTGGGCTTTATCCCCGGCATCACCACCCGGTACGGCGAATTGATGTTCCTTGGGCCTGATTCCCACGCTATGTTCCTTGGTGTGTTCCAGGTGTCCATGCTGCTCAATATTGTGCAGCTGGCCATCGGCGCCACGGGCTGGGCGATGTCCCGGACCGAACACGGTGCGCGTAATTTCCTTATGGGCGCCGGTGCGCTGTACATCATCCTCAGCATTTTCGGGCTCATTGTCGGTGTTGGGTCGGCGGCCAATTTCCTGTCGCTGAACATGACGGACAACTGGACCCACCTGGTGCTGGGCGTAGCGATGATCGCCTGCGGCTGGCTTCTGGCCCGCATCAGGACCGGGGACAGGGCGTAGCCCGGAAAGACAAACCGGGACATAGGAGCCGCGCATGAGGAATGATCCGTAAATTCTGAATATTCGTCCTACTCGCCGGTGCAGTTGCCGCGGTCCCCGCGAACGGCTGCACCGGCTTCTTTGTGCCGTCAGCCGCACGCAGAGGCTGCGGACTAAACCGCCAACCCGCAATGCAACAATTGGCCCATGACCGCCATCATTCTCGGCTGGAACCCGGACCGCACTGAGCAGGACCGCCCGAACGCCGGCCCCGCACTCCGCGAACCCTGGCCGGCCCGCGACCCGTGGCAGGGCCGCAGCTACGCGGCGGCGGTCGAAGAAGTGGCCTCCAGAGGCTTGTCCGTGCACCCTTGGACCGTCCCCGGTGGCGCTGATGTAGGTACCGACGTCTGGCTCGTCCTGGAAGGATCCAACATCCGGGGACTTGCCGGCCACGGCGTGGTTGCCCGCAGCGACGCTGAGCAGCAGCTCGTGGCATTCGATGCGCTCCTGCCGTTGGGCGACCAGGTGCCCGCCGAGGTTCTCACCGAGGCGGTGCCTGGCTTCGCGTGGCACAACACCGGGGCCGAATACGCCGAGCCCGGGCCAGGCGATGAGCTCAACATCCGGGATCTCTGGGCCCGCTTCGGACCGGGCCAAGGACCAGACCCCACCCAGCCAGCACCCGGCACTTACCCCGGGAGCGCCGTCGTCCGCGTTGCAGTGAACCGGTACGAACGCGACCCCGAGGCGCGGCGGGCCTGCATAGCGCACCGCGGGAACAACTGCGCGGTCTGCGGATTCTCCTTCGAGGTGATGTACGGGGAGATCGGTGCTGAATTCATCGACGTCCACCACACGGTGCCCGCCTCGCAGCTCGGCACCAACTACCAGCTGGACCCGCTCACTGATCTGGTCCCGCTCTGCGCCAATTGCCACGCCATGGCCCACTACGGAGTGAACACCGCCAGGACGGAGGTGGAACTCCGCCGGGCCATCGCAAACTCCGGTCATCTTCGCGGAAGCACGGTCTCCCCCGAAGAGCTCGAAGCCCAGCGGATCGCCCGGGAAATCCTGGGCCCCCGAGTTAGGGGTCCGGCACCGGACTCCGGGCCGTGAATACAGCTGGCCCGCCGGCAAGGTCATAAACGAATGACGCCGGAAGCCCCCAAGTTGGCTTCCGGCGTCATTTCGTGGAGAGGACCTCAATTTAAGGGGGCCGCCCCGTTCGATCTTGTGTCTAGCGGCGGCTGTCGTCGATGCCGTCCGTTTCGACGTGTTCCTTGCGGACTTCCTCGTTCACGGTGGCGTCCTCCGTTACGGTGTCCTTGTTCAGGCGGACTCGCTCAACGGGAACGGTTTCCTTCTCCACCACCGGGCGCTCCTCATGAAGGACCACTTCGTGTTCTTCATCGCTGAGGTCAGGACCGCTCATCGCCGCGCCACGGTTCTGCTCCGTGATCGGCTCACGCTCCAGCCGCACTTCCTCGCGCTGCACCGGAACCGTCTTGGTGACGTTTTCGGTGGTGACGTATTTCCGCAGCCGGACCCGCCCAGTGGCCTGCTTCTCGGTACCAACATTAAGGCGTTCCTCGGAGCGCGTCATGGCGTCATCCGTTGTGGGCCCTGAGGTGTCGTGACCCACTGCTCCCGCTGTGGTTCCTCTGCCGGCCGCCGCGCCAGCATTGAGGTCGGCGTCGCCACGGTAGTCGCTGTCCCGAAGCTCGGCGTCGCCACGGGCTTCGGAGTAGGTCCGGGCGCCCTTTTCGTAGTGGGTGTACAGGCGGTCCTCCTCCTCGGGTTCGAGGTGTCCGTCCGTATCCACTCGCGGAGCATCCTTGACATGGTCCTTGGTGTAAGGCACCACCAAATCGTCGCCATCCACCCGCGCCCCGTCAACGGGGACGAAGGACTGCGACGTCCCGAAGAGTCCGGTCTTAACCGTTACCCACGTGGGCTCACCGGTCTCATCGTCAGCGTAGAGCTGGCCGATCGAACCGATCTTGCTGCCGTCCGAGCCAACGACGTTTCCGCTCTTGTTGAGCAGATTTTCAATGTTTTCCCTGTTATGCATGAGGTCTCCTACATGTGTTGGGGATTGGGCTTGCATGGGCCCACGGTACCCGGGGCTCGCGCCTCCGAATCGCTTGGCATCCACCCCATTTGCTTGAGGCTCAGCTACAGCTGCCCTACAACCCTAAGCAGGCTTAGCAATAAAAGCAAAGGGTACTTAGCAAATTTTCTAAATTTCCTTTCCCGAGTTCACCTAAGCTTTCCCTCCGCGTTACGCCTCCTCCCCCGCAGCGTCAGCCCGCGCGCCGATTGTGGAGGGGTGAGGATCGCAATTGTTGCCGAATCATTCCTGCCACTGATGAACGGGGTGACCCACTCCATCCTGCGGGTGCTGGAGCACCTGGAGGGTCAGGGTCACGACGTCCTGGTCATCGCCCCGTCAACCCATGCGGTGGCCGATGCCATGGCCGAGTTTGTGGGGCCGGCCGAGGTGGTTCACGGCGCGAAGGTGCACCGGGTTCCCGCGGTTCCGTTGGCGGGCTATACGAACGTCAGAGTGGCGATGGGCGGTGTGTATCGGGTCAAGCGAATCCTTGCCGACTACGCACCGGACCTCATCCACCTCGCCTCGCCCTTCATCCTCGGCTGGCGGGCAGTGCAGGCCGCGCATCAGTTGCGGATCCCCACCGTAGCCATTTACCAGACCGAGGTGCCCAGCTATGCGGCCCGGTATGGCGTGCCGTTCCTGGAGAACTGGGCCTGGAACCGCGTGGAGAACATCCATCTGCTGGCCACCCGGACCCTGGTGCCGTCCACGTTCGCGCTGAACCAGTTGCGCGGCCGCGGGATCCCGCGGGTGGGCATGTGGCGGCGGGGGGTGGATACCGCCCGGTTTTCGCCGGAAAAGCGCGACGCCGGGTGGCGGGCTGCCGTGGCGCCCGGCGGTGAGCGGATCATCGGCTACGTCGGCCGGCTGGCCATCGAAAAGCAGGTGGAGGACCTCGCCGCGCTCGCCGACATCCCCAACTCCAAACTGGTGATTGTGGGTGACGGACCCCAGCGGGCGGCCTTGCAGGAAGCGTTGCCGGACGCGGTGTTCACCGGCTTCCTCGGCGGCGAGGAGCTTGCGAAGGCGGTGGCGTCCTTCGATCTCTTTGTCCATCCCGGCGAGTTCGAGACGTTCTGCCAGACCATCCAGGAGGCCATGGCCTCGGGCGTTCCCGTCGTTGCCACCGGCCGCGGCGGGCCCCTGGACCTGGTGGAGAACTCCCGCACCGGCTGGCTGTACCAGCCCGGGGACCTGGCCGGTTTTCGCACCCACGTGCTGGACCTGATGGGCGACGACGCCAAGCGCCGCGCGTTCGCCACGGCAGCGCACGCCTCGGTCCAGGACCGGACGTGGCCTGCACTGTGCGCCCTGCTTGAGGAGCAGTACGTCGACGTTATTGCAAGCCATCCGGTCATCAGGCCGGCCGAGAGCAAACCAGGAGTGTCCCTGTGAAAATTTCCGTGATCGGCTGCGGCTACCTTGGCGCAGTCCACGCCGCCACGCTCGCATCCATGGGCCACACCGTGGTGGGCATCGATGTGGACGCCGCCAAAGTGGACCAGCTGGGCCGTGGCCTGGCACCTTTCTTCGAGCCTGGCCTGGATGAGCTGCTCCGCGATGGAAAGGCCACCGGCCGCCTGACATTCTCCACGGACTTCGCCGCCGCCGCGGGCGCCCAGGTCCACTTCCTGTGTGTCGGGACGCCGCAGTCCAAAACGTCCGACGGCGCCGACCTCACCTTCCTGGTGGCCGCCACGGAGGCGCTGCTCCCGCACCTGGCGAGGGGCGCCGTCGTCGTCGGTAAGTCAACGGTGCCCGTGGGCACGGTGGACATGCTCAGTGAAGTATTGGCCAGGCGGCCGGACGTGCACCTGGGTTGGAACCCGGAGTTCCTGCGCCAGGGCACGGCGGTGAAGGACACGCTGGTGCCGGACCGGCTGGTGTACGGTGTGGACGGCGGCCGCGCCGCGGCTTTCAAGCCCGGGACCGGTGCGCCGCTCGGGGTGACAGCAGCCCTGGATGCCGTCTACGAGCCCCTGCTGAACGCCGGCATCCCGCGCCTGGTGTGCAACTTCGCCACGGCCGAGCTGATCAAGTCGGCCGCCAACGCGTACCTGGCCACCAAGGTCAGCTTCATCAATGCCATCGCCGAACTGTGCGACGCGTCCGGGGCGGACGTGGCCGAACTCAGCGAGGCCATGGGCATGGACCCCCGGATCGGCAGCCGCTACCTGCATGCCGGGCTGGGCTTCGGCGGCGGGTGCCTGCCCAAGGACATCCGCAGCCTCAGCAGCCAGGCCGCCTCGCTGGGCGTGGACCCGGTCAACGAGTGGATGGCAGTGGTGGATGCCATCAACGTCCGCCAGCGGGCCCGGACCGTGGACCTTGCCGCGGAACTGTGCGGCGGAACCCTCTCCGGGCGGGCAATCACTGTCCTCGGCGCCGCGTTCAAGCCGGAGACCGATGACATCCGCGACTCCCCGGCGCTGGACGTCGCCGCCCGGCTGGCAGCAGCCGGCGCGCACGTGACCGTGACGGACCCGAAAGCCGTCAACAACGCGTGGCTGCGCTACCCGCAACTGCGGTTCGAGGCCTCCACTGCGCGGGCGTTGGAAGGTGCCGAGCTGGTGCTGCTGCTCACCGAGTGGGACGAGTACCGTCACCTGTCCCCGGCCGTTGCGGGCGGACTCGTCCGACGTCGGGTGGTACTGGACGGGCGGAACGTCCTGGATGCTGCTGACTGGCGGGCCGAGGGGTGGGTGGTCCGTGGGCTGGGCACCAACTCCGGCGGTGTACTGGAAGCGGCCGGGCAAGGCGCCGGGGCCGCCGGGCACGGCCTTGGTGGCCGGAGGACTGCGGCCGACCGGCTTGGCCGGAATGCGTAAGTCATAAGCCCGTTCCGGCGCCACCTGGCGGTTAATGCGCGGATTTCCGGGCCGGATTCTTCCAAGGGCTCGCAAAAGTGACGCATTTCGTCCCGCGATCCGCGCGCGCACTTTATGAGGTGCGTGGGGGTGGTTGCGCATGGGGGGGAACCAGGCGGCGAAACAAGGTTTTGGCGGCACGCATTTTTGGCGCGCTCGTTGATGCCAGTCCGGACGCACTCCTGGCACTGGACAAGGAAGGCATCATCCGCCTCGCGAACACAGCCTCCACCAGGCTGTTCGGATATGCGCGCGATGACTTGCTCGGCAGCGACCACTCACTGCTTCTTGCCGAGCCGTTCCGAACGGAAGCCCGCCAGCTGCTGGATGATCTGAAGGCAGAGCCCAGCCACCAGACGCCGCCGCGCGAGGTGCGCATGATCCACCGTGACGGCACGGACTTCGCCGCAGAAATGGCCGGCTCCCTGATTGACGACGTCGGCCCGCGACTGCTGCTCTTGTCTTTCCGCAGCACCTCCCACCGGAAGCCCGCGGATGCGGAGTTGCGGGAAGCGATGTCCCTGCTGACGGCGACGCTGGAGTCCACCGCTGACGGGATCCTTGTCATCAGCGCCGAGGGAAAGATCGCCGGGCTCAACGAGCAGTTCCTCAAGATGTGGGGCATACCGCCCGAATACATGGAGGCCGATTCTGACGAGCCGGCCATGCAGGTGATCCTGGCCCAGGTGAAGGAGCCGGAGGCCTTCCTGGCCCGGGTGTCCGAACTGACGCAGGACCCTACGGCCGAGAGCCACGATGTGGTGGATTTCCTGGACGGCAGGACCTTTGAACGGTATTCGCGGCCGCAGCGCGTGGGCAACAAGGTGGTAGGCCGGGTCTGGAGCTTCCGGGACGTAACACCGCGCCGGCAGGCGCAGGAGCTGGCGCGGAAAGCCCAGGAGCAGGCGCAGCAGGCCCTCCGGGATCTTGCGTCCCAGGCCGAGCAACTGCGTGCCATGGCGTTCACTGACCCACTGACCGGGTTGGCGAACAGGGCGGTTTTCAACAAGGAGCTCCTGTCCGCCCTGAAGGAGCCGCGGCTCAAGTCCGTGGATGTTTTCCTGATTGACCTTGATGATTTTAAGGAGGTCAACGACATTCTTGGCCACCACGCAGGCGACGTCATGCTGGTGGAAGTTGCCCGCCGGCTGCGGGGCTGCGTTCCCACCGCGGATGTGGTGGCGAGGTTGGGCGGCGACGAGTTTGTGGTCCTCCTGACCGCCTGCCCCAATGCGGAAGCCATCGCCGAGTGCATTGTCCGGTGCCTGCACGTGCCCTTCTCCATCGAGGGCACCGTGCTGCGGCCCAGCCTGAGCCTGGGACTGGCCTCAGTAGGCAGAGCTGCCCTGGGCGCCTCGGAACTGCTGCGCGAGGCCGATATCGCCATGTACGCGGCCAAGGCCGCGGGCAAGAACCGATTCCTCCGGTTCCACCCGGACATGATGACCGCTCTGGTCAAGCGGACCGACTTGGAAGCCGGCCTCCAGCTCTCCGTGGCCCGGGGTGAGATTTCCGTGGAGTTCCAGCCCATCGTGTCGCCGCGGATGGGCCGCGTGGTCAAGTTTGAGGCATTGGCACGTTGGGACCGCGGGAACCAGCGCGTCCCGCCCGGACTTTTCATTCCCCTGGCCGAACGCAGCGGACTCATCAAGGAACTCGGCGCCGAAGTAATGGCGCAAAGCCTCAAGCATGTGGCAACGTGGCTGCGCGAGGACCCGTCGCGGTCGTTGTCCATGAACGTTTCCGGGGTCCAGCTGCAGGAAATAGACTTCGCCGACAGTGTCCTGCACCTTGCGGAAGAACATGGCGTGGGGGCCTACCAGCTGGTTCTTGAGGTCACCGAGAGTGTATTTTTCGACGCCGACTGCAACGTGATCAAGCAGCTCAGCCGACTCCGGGCCGCCGGAGCCCGGGTGGCGTTGGACGATTTTGGTACGGGCTACTCGTCCTTGGGACGGTTGCAGGAGCTGCCGGTGGACATCATCAAGATTGACAGGACGTTTGTCTCCATGGTGCGCACCGGCAACGAACGCCTGCCCATTCTTAGCTCCATGATTAACATGGCCCACAGCCTCGGGCTGACGGTCACGGCAGAGGGCATCGAAACCGAGGAGCAGGCGCACTACCTCATGGCGCTGGAATGCGATTCGTTGCAGGGCTATCTGTTCTCGCACCCGGAGCCGGCCGCCCGGCTCGAGCAGGCGCTCAAGAATTCAGGCCACGCCCTGGACACGTTGTCGAGCCGTTCCGGCCTCGGCTAAGCGGCTGTCTTGCGCTGCTTAGGCTGGGCCGGTCGCTGCTTCGTGGCGGCCTGAGGCGTGGCCGGTCGCTGCTGGCCCGGGGCCGGCTGCGCAGGTGCGGGCTGTTCGGAGGTCTTAGGTTCAGCCTGCTCGGATGCTTCGGGGGTGGCCTGCGGGTCTGCTGCCGGTTCGGTTTCAGTTGCCTGTTCCTGCGCCACTTCAAACTCAGCGACGTACTCAGCGGATTCGTACTCCGCCGATTCGTACTCCGCCATTTCGAGCTGCGCGTACTGGCGGTTGCGGCGCCAGCGTCGGATCAGGTCCGCCGCGGCGATGATGCCTGCGAGTGGTGTCAGGACTGCCGCAGCGTAGACAAACAGCATCCAGGTCAGGGTGGCCATGGGCGGCTGATTGTTGTGCAGGAGGGAGAGGCCGCCGAACATGGCGATGGTCCAGAACAGCACCACGGCCGTCAGCACTGCCGCCGCCGGGAAATACTGGTTGCTCACGATTTTTTTCAGGGATTCCACGCACTTCCTCCTGCCTGGCCGGGGCGCAGCGCAAGGCCGCATAGAGACAAGTATGAGCCTGCCGGGCTGTGGATTCGTGCAACACGCAGGCAGTGGTGATGAACATAACTCAACCGGCCGTCCGTCGGCTCCCTTCCCCATCGGCGAACTGCAGAATACCGTGGACGTGTCCGGCGCATCCGCCGGTCCGCACTGCACCTAGAACACTGGAGGTCCTCATGCGCAAAGTCACGTCCGGCCTGTTCCACTCCGTTGACGGGGTGGTGTCAGAACCGAATCTTTGGCAGTTCGACAGCTTCGATGACGATCTGGGCAAAGGCCTCGCCGGCGTAATGGAACGTGTGGATACCGTGGTGTTGGGCCGCGTGAGCTACCAGGAGTGGGCGGGCTATTGGCCCACCGCGTCCGCGGACCAGGAATTCGCCGGCTTCATCAACACTGTGGAAAAGTTCGTGGCCTCCCGGACGCTCAAGGAGCCGCTGGAGTGGCAGAACTCCCACCTGATCGAGGGTCCCCTAGAGGACTTCGTGGCGAGTCTCAAACAGGGCGACGGCGGCGAGATCGCCGTCATGGGCAGCATCTCGCTGGTGCGCCAATTGCTGTTCGCCGGACTGCTGGATGAGCTGACCCTCATGACGCACCCGGTGGTGGCAGGCAGCGGCCGGCACCTGTTCGAACCTGGCGACCCCACCACCCGGCTCAGCCTGACGGATCAGTACCGCACGTCCAAGGGCAACGTGGTCAGCACCTATAGCCTGCTCGGCGAATAACAGGAAGAACGCGCAGCGCACCAAGGGACTGCCATCCCAACTAGGTAGCAGTAAGTGTCGTTTTGAGGGCTCATAACGACACCTACTGCTACCTAGTTGGGCTTGCAACGTGCCGGCGGACCGGGAGAGCCAGAACTTAGCGGGCCGCCACCAGCGCCTCGCTGGCCTCCCACAGACCCTGCGCCAGCTCGGCGTCGTAAGCCTGGGCGTTGGCTTTGGCGAGGGCCCGCTTGTAGTAGTAGGCGCCGGAGACCCAGTCGGCGCCTGCGGTCCCGTTGATGAGCCAGAGAAGGGTGTCGGCACCTTGGTCCGGGGTGAGCATAAATCGGTTGAGCAGCGTCTTGTAGGCATGCCGCATGGGGCTGGTTGAGTCCGCCGCGAAGTTGGTGCGGACCACGCCCGGGTGGAACGCCGCCGTCGTAATCCCCTGCTCACCGAAGCGGCGGTGCAACTCGCTTGTGAAGAGGATGTTGGCGAGTTTCGCTGTGCCGTAAGCGCGGTTGGTGGAGTAGCTGTGCTCGGCGTTGAGGTCGAAGAGGTCGATTTTGCCGAAGTTGTTTGCGCCGCTTGAAGTGTTGATGACCTTTGCCTTGCTGGCGGTGAGGACGTCCATGAGTTCGGTGGTGAGCAGGAACGGCGCCAGGTGGTTGATCTGGAACGTGGATTCATTGCCGTCCACCGTGAGCAGGTGCTTACCCATGATGCCGCCGGCGTTATTGGCCAGGACGTCGATCCGTTCGTAATTGTCCCGCAGCTGCGCGGCGAGCTCGCGGACCTGGTCCAGCTCGGCGAAGTCACTCACGAAGTAATCTGTGTTTAATTCCTTGGCCAGCGTGCGCGTTTTCGCTTCAGAACGCCCGACGACGACCACCCGGTCTCCTCCCCCGGCCAGTGTCCGTGCGGCTGCCGCTCCAATGCCGTCGCTGGCGCCGGTGATCACGATGGTGCGAGGAGTCAAGGGGTGTCCTTTGGTCGGGGTGCGGCGCTGGGGTGGAACACGCTGCCTCTGGCACAACGACGGCGGCGTGTCCAGTGTTCCCCGGCGGCCCCACTTGGTCCACGCTACCCGGACAGTCCGGCCCTGTACCCGCCGTTCCTGCGGGCATATCCTGCAGTCAGATCCGCCGTAAATTCTGCAACCGGAAGAGACAACCATGGACATGCCCAAGGCCACGAACGAGGACAAGGAGCGGTTCCGCGCCGTCGTGCCGGTGCACCCGGACGTGACCATCAAGCCGATGTTCGGCAACCTTGGCGCCTTCGTCAACGGGAACATGTTCGCCGGGCTGTTCGGCCCCACCATCGGCGTCAAGCTTGCGGAAGCAGACAAGCAGGAGCTTGAAGGCACCGAGCGGACCGTTCCGTTCGGACCGCCGGAGCGGCCGATGGGCGGCTACACCGGGCTGCCGGAAGTGTGGAACGCAGAGGGTGACGGCGACGACGCGCGGGCCCGGGCGTGGGCGGAGAAGGCATACGCCCATGTGTCGGCGCTTCCGCCGAAAGCACCCAAAGCCGCAGCGTCCAAGGCCGCAGCGCCAAAGGCCGTCAAGAAGTAGCCATGTCCCCCAGCCCAGGAACACCCCGCGAAGTGGACACGCTGGTGATCGGGGCGGGTCAGGCCGGCCTTGCCATGAGTTACTGGCTCACCCACCACGGCGTGGAGCATGTCCTTCTGGAACGGCGCGGCACGCTGGGCGGTGCGTGGCTGGACCGGTGGGATTCGTTTTACCTGAACACGCCCAACTTCGCGCTCAGCCTCCCCGGCTTGCCCTACGACGGGCAGGACCCGGACGGTTTCATTCCCCGGGACGCCGCCGTCGAATTCTTCCGGGACTATGCGGCACGGATTGCCGCGCCCGTCCAGCTGGAAACAGAGGTCACGCGGGTCGCCCGGGACGGGGAGCGCTTCACGGTGGAGACCACTCACGGAGTATGGTCTGCCCGGAACGTGGTGCTGGCTAACGGTGCCTTCCAAGAGCCGCGCGTCCCTGCGGTTGCCCACAAGATCCCTCAGCATGTCCTGCAGGTGCACAGCCACGACTACCGCAATCCGCAGCAACTGCCCGCCGGCGCGGTTCTGGTGGTGGGGACGGGCCAGTCGGGCGGGCAGATCACCGAGGACCTGCTGGCCGCCGGCCGCGAGGTGCATTTGTCCGTGGGGATGTGCCCGGAAGCGCCCCGCCGGTACCGTGGCCAGGATGTGTTCCATTGGATCCTGCAGGTCAACCTGCACGGCCCGGAGCATGGCATCAACGGACTTATGGCGGACCACCTCCCTTCGCCCGCCGCGCGCTTCGCCTGCAACCCGCTGCTCTCCGGGAACGACGGCGGGCACAGCATCCATCTGAGGGATCTGGGACGCCGGGGCGTGCAGTTGCACGGGCACCTGGAGACGGCCGCCGACGGCGACCTCCACTTCACCGATGACCTCCCCGCGCGCCTGGCGATGGTGGAGGCCGGGTTCGGGCAACGGCTCAAGTTGTTGGCGGACGCCTATATCGCCGCGGCCGGCATCAACGCGCCGGAGCCCGAGGCTCCGCCGCCGGACGGCTGGCTCCCCGAGGCGGCAGGCTCCCGCCTCACCCTGGCCGAAGCGGACGTTACGTCCATCATCTGGGCCACCGGGTACGGGCTGAATAACAGCATCCTGGACATGCCTGTACTGGATGGGTGGAACTATCCGCGCCACACCCGCGGCGTCACCGAGGTTCCCGGGCTGTACGCCGTGGGGCTGCCCTGGCTCACCCGGCATGTTTCGGCCACCCTGCCCGGAGTGGGCCCGGACGCCGAGTTCATTGCGGAGGACATCGCCGGCGGCCGGGCTTAAGGCAGCGTCGGAGCGTCGAGAACAGCAAGCACGGCGTGGACCAGCTCCGCAGGTGTCCGCGAAATATCCAAGCGGATGCTTCCGCCCGCCAGTTCCTCCGCGCTCAGCGGTTCAAGGGTTGCCAGCTGGCTGGGCAGGAGCGTGGGCGGCATGAAGTGCCCTTCCCTGCCCTCCATGCGTTCGCCGATCAGGTGGGCGTCGCCGTCGAGGTGCACATAAAGCACCCGGCCCTGGGCGGCGGACAGCAGGTGGCGGTAGCTCTGTTTAAGGGCGGAGCAGGTAAGGACGGTGCTCTTTCCGGCGGCGGCCTGGGCGCTCATCCAGTTCTGGATTTCCTGGAGCCAGGGCCACCGGTCATCGTCCTGTAGCGGGATTCCCTGGCTCATCTTGTCGATGTTGGCCTGCGGATGAAACTCGTCTGCCTCCGCGCAGGCCCAGCCGAGCTGCTCGGACAGAGCGGCGGCGATGGTTGACTTGCCGGTTCCGGAAACTCCCATGACCACCAGGTGCGTGGGGCGATTTTGCATGCGGGCCTCCGAATTAGGGCTGTAAGGTATCACCATTGGATTGGTAAGATACTACCTTATCGAGCTGATGTGATTGCGGGGCGGTCTTCCTATCTCCCAGACCACGACAGGAACAGAATGCACAACGCGGGTGATCAAATCTTGGAGGGCGCGGGCGACGGCGGCACTAACGTCGCGCAAACTGGCCGCGTTTTGGAGGCGGTCGGGGTTGCCATCGCCTCCGGAAGCCTTCCGCCGGGAAGCCGGCTCACCTTGGAGGGGATGCAGCAGGAACATGGAGTGTCCCGGACGGTTGCCCGCGACACCATGAAAGTGCTTGAGTCCATGAACATGGTCTATTCGCGGCGCCGCGTAGGCATCGTGGTGCAGGAACGCAGGCTGTGGAACGTCTTTGACCCGAAGCTTGTCCGGTGGCGTCTCGCTTCCGGCAGACGCGAGGTCCAGTACGGCAGCCTCACGGAGCTGCGCATCGCCGTCGAGCCCATTGCCGCCGCGGGAGCCGCCCGCCGGGCCAGTGCCGCTGAGCGCGCCCGGCTGGTGGAGCTGGCTGCAGAGCTGAGGCACGTCGGCGAGGCCGGCGAACTCGACGCATTCCTGGCCGCCGACATCGAGTTCCACTGCCTGCTTCTGCGCAGCTGCGGCAACGAGATGTTTATGGCACTGGAAGGAATGGTGGCCGAGGTCCTGACCAGCCGCACCCGGCAGGGTCTTATGCCGTTCAAGCCGGGGGACGACGTTTTGAAGGCACACGAGGACGTGGCCGCGGCCGTTGCCGGCGGCGAAACTGCCCGCGCCGAATCAGCCATGCACCATATTTTGGAGGAGGTTCGGACAGCAATGGGCCTGCACTGAACCGCACCGGCAGCTGAGCTGGCCTCCAGCCTCTTCCCGCACCCCTGTTTCCTGAGTAGCCTGCAGTAAAGGGCTTATGCAAGGGGCCCGCTAGTGCCGGGCAGAAGTATCTGGAAGGTGAAAGATGGCCATCACCGGACAATCACGAATAGGGACCGAGGCCCCTGAGGTAGTACCGCGGCGCAAAGGCAGCATTGTGGTCAAGTGGCTCACCACCACCGACCACAAGACCATCGGGTACATGTACCTGATCACAGCGTTTTTGTTCTTCTGCCTGGCCGGCGTCATGGCGCTCCTGATCCGCGCGGAGCTTTTCGAGCCGGGCATGCAGATCCTGCAGACCAAAGAGCAGTACAACCAGCTGTTCACCATGCACGGCATCGCCATGCTGCTGATGTTCGCGACCCCGTTGTTTGCCGGCTTTGCGAATTTCGTCATGCCGCTACAGATCGGCGCCCCCGACGTCGCTTTCCCGAGGCTCAACGCACTGGCCTTCTGGTTCTTCCTTTTCGGTTCCACCATTGCAATGTCCGGCTTCATCACGCCCCAGGGAGCGGCGTCATTCGGCTGGTTCGCCTACGCGCCGCTGAACAACACCACGTTCAGCCCGGGCGTCGGCGGTGACTTGTGGATCTTCGGCCTGATTCTGTCCGGTTTCGGCACCATTCTTGGTGCCGTCAATTTCATCACCACCATCATCTGCATGCGGGCCCCCGGCCTGACCATGTGGCGGATGCCCATCTTCACCTGGAACACGCTGATCACCTCCATCCTGGTGATCATGGCCTTCCCGCCGCTGGCTGCGGCGCTGTTCGCCGTGGGAGCGGACCGACGGTTCGGCGCACATATTTACGATCCCGAAAATGGCGGTCCCGTTCTGTACCAGCATCTGTTCTGGTTCTTCGGCCACCCCGAGGTCTACATCATTGCATTGCCGTTCTTCGGCATCGTTTCGGAGATCTTCCCGGTCTTCAGCCGCAAACCGATCTTCGGGTACAAGGGCCTGGTGTATGCCACCATCTCCATTGCCGCGTTGTCCATGACGGTGTGGGCGCACCACATGTACGTCACCGGTTCAGTGCTGCTGCCGTTCTTCGCGTTCATGACCATGCTGATTGCCGTGCCCACCGGGGTCAAATTCTTCAACTGGATCGGCACCATGTGGCGAGGGTCGCTGACCTTCGAAACGCCCATGCTGTGGAGCATCGGCTTCCTGGTCACGTTCCTCTTCGGCGGGCTGACCGGCATCATCCTTGCCTCGCCGCCGCTGGACTTCCACGTCTCGGACACCTATTTCGTGGTGGCTCACTTCCACTACGTGGTGTTCGGCACCGTGGTCTTCGCGATGTTCGCGGGGTTCTATTTCTGGTGGCCCAAGTTCACGGGTTCCATGCTCAATGAACGCTTGGGCAAGATCCACTTCTGGATGCTGTTCGTGGGCTTCCACGGAACGTTCCTCATCCAGCACTGGCTCGGCGTGATGGGCATGCCCCGCCGCTATGCGGACTATCTGGTGGAGGACAACTTCACCTGGATGAACCAGTTCTCCACGATTTCCTCCATGCTGCTGGGCGCCTCGCTGATTCCGTTCTTCTGGAACGTCTACATCACAGCGCGCAAATCCGAGAAGGTGGAAGTGGATGACCCGTGGGGCTTTGGCGCCTCCCTGGAGTGGGCCACCTCGTGCCCGCCGCCGCGCCACAACTTCACGTCACTGCCCCGCATCCGTTCAGAGCGCCCGGCCCTTGACCTGCACCACCCGGAGCTCCGCGTCCGTGAACACGACACCGCGCGCAGTCCCGCGGCCGCGGCCTTGGGTGCCGCCGATATCGGCGACCGCGACGTAAGGAACCCGGACCCTGACGAGTAACTGTCGCACGGCCACTCGGCCGCCCGGCACGCATACCTTAACAAAAAGCAGGGCCGGTCAAAATGACCGGCCCTGCTTTGAAATATGAAACCCTAAGGCCCCAGAATCTCTAAGGAATTAGAGGGACTGGATGTTTACGGCCTGGGGACCCTTGGGGCCCTGCTCGGTTTCGAAGGAGACCTTCTGGTTCTCTTCGAGTGAGCGGAAGCCGGAGGAAGCGATCGCAGAGTAGTGTGCGAAAACGTCCTGTGAGGAGTCATCGGGGGAAATGAAGCCGAAGCCCTTTTCAGCGTTAAACCATTTGACGGTACCAGTAGCCATTATTTTTGTCCTTCGTGAAGGTGGAGGAAAAGTCCCGACTTTCGGGTCCTCCGGTGTGGGGTGTTCAAAACCGCTACTTCAGAAGAACGCGGACTTTCGACCGCGCGTACTGCCTGAACTACCAACTGCATAAACACAACAACAGGATCAACAGTACAGGAGATTTCGGGCGTTATTTACCAAGAGCAACAAATAGCGACTAGAACCCCGCAGTTGCCGAGCTCGTTAGCACGGTACTGGTGGCCATCAACCTGGTGGACCTTGCCCGCTCGGACCTGGTGTACGCAGCCTAAACTTGGGGACATGACCACGGCTGGCTCCGTCCCGGATTCGTTTGGCTCCCGCGTCGCGGAGTCGGTGCAGACCCTCACGCCGGGGTATTTCGCCCTCCCCATGGCTTCCGGGATCATTTCGGTGGGGCTTGAGCTGGAAGGCTTCCCCGCATTTTCCGCAGCGCTTCTCGTGGTCTGCGCGGTCTCCTACGCTTTGATCCTCATTCTCAGCCTCGTGCGCCTGGCCCGGTTCCCCGCGGACATGCGCCAAGACTTCATGGACCCTGCACGCGCCTTCGGCTTCTTCACCTTCATCGCCGGCACGAATGTCCTTGGCGTGCGGCTGGGCATGGCGGGGTGGCCGGGTACGACGGCGGCACTCCTCTCCGTGGCGGTGCTCGCCTGGGTGGTGCTCGGCTACGTCGTGCCATGGACGGCTGTGCTTGGCCGGGATGAGCGGCCGGTGGTCAAGGACGCCAACGGCACGTGGTTCATCTGGTGCGTGGCGAGCCAGTCCGTGTCGGTGGGGGCGGCGTCCATCGAACCCCTGGCCGGGCCGGATTGGCGCCCCGCTTTGGCGCTCGTGGCGGTGGTGGCCTGGTCGGTGGGGCTCATCCTGTACGCAGCCGTGGGCATCTTCGTCTCCCTGCGGCTTATGACGTACCCCATCCAGCCCGAGGACCTCAAGCCGCAGTACTTCGTGGCCATGGGCGCGATGGCCATCAGCGTCCTCGCCGGCGCACGCATCGTGGAGATGGCCGGCGCACCCATGGTGGACGCGACGCGCGGGCTCGTGGCCGGCTCCTCCGTGGTGTTCTGGTCCTTCGCGTCGTGGCTCTTCCCCGTGCTTCTGGCCGCCGGCTGGTGGCGGCATGTGATCCACCGCGTGCCGCTGTCCTTCGAGCCGGGCCTCTGGAGCGTCATTTTCCCGCTCGGTATGTACGCCGTTGCCGGCATCTACCTGGGCCGTGCTGCCGATCTGCCCATCGTGGCCGCGATAGGACAGGCCGAATTATGGCTGGCGGTGACCGCGTTCCTGGCCACCTTCGCCGGGATGCTCTGGCACCTCTGGACCACGTTGGCGCGGTCACGGCAACGCTGAAGAGTCCCCACTCCCGCCCTAGCTATAGCACCTTCCGGGGCTGACGGAACCGGCGCGGGGTCAGGTTGTTAGGACCTCCTGCAGTCCGGTGACGGGGATGTCCGGAAACTCCGCCCGGCCCGGCGCCCACTGAAAGGCCGTGCCTCCGGATTCCTCCCAGATCCCCGCCCCTGCTATCCGGGCAAGGAACGGGGAGAACGGCCTGGCCACAACGGACAGGACGCGCTCAGCCGCTGCCGGGATCCGCTGGACCGAGCCGTGGGCCGCCCGGGCAAGCACAGCCTCGGCCACCTCGTTAGCCGAGGCCGTCACGGAGCCCCATTCGATGACGCGGTTCCTCAACGCAGGGTCCGAAACCACGCGGACAATGAGCGCTGCCGCGTCCCTTACGGACGTGTACGTCACAGGGGCACGCCCGGAGCCGAACACCATCACTTTGCCCTTGGACTCAAGCGGGGCGGTCATAATCTCGAGCCGCTGCTCAAGGAGAACACCGATCCGGATAATCGTCCAGGCCATGCCGGACGACCGGACCGCACCCTCGGCCGCCGCCTTGCAACGCAGGAACTCAATGGGCCCTTCAGCAGCGGCGCCGTGCATGGACATCATCACCACATGTTCCACGCCGGCGTCGGCCGCCGCGTGCACCAGCCGGACGGCGCCGTCACGGTCAACGGTTCTTGGATCGGAGTCCTTGATGCCGAATCCCGAGGCCGCGAACACAGCCGCCGTGCAGCCTGCCACCGCCTTCCGGCAGTCCTCCTCGGAGGCGAGGTCCCCGCGCAGGAGCTCGACGCCGTCGGCGGCCGTACCGGGGAAGGGTTGGGAATCGCCGCGTGCCATGACCCGGACCCGGTGGCCGGCGTCCACCAGCATGGGCACCAGGGTGCGGCCGAGACGGCCCGTGCCGCCGGCTACCAGGATCATGACGGTTCACCGCTTCCGGCCGCCCCTCGGACGGCCATGCTGACCGCGGCGTCCGCATCCCCGGACTCGTGCTCCACCGGTTCAAGGTAGAAATGCGCGGCGGCAATCTTGTCGCCGCGGACGGTGAGTATGGAAATGCCGGCGGCGCTCGACACCGATCCGTCCGCGCGGGTGCCCCGGTTGCTCCATTCCATCCAAACCTTGCCGTCCGGGCCGGTCGCGACGTCGTGCACGGTGAGGCTCAGGTCCGGCATTCCGGCAAAGAGCGCGGACCAGTTCTTCCGCACCTGGGCTGAGCCCTGGAAGCTTCGCGCGGGGTGGGCGGGGGTGGTGTTCTCGTAGTCCTCGGCGAACTCCTGCACCATCGCGTCGAGATCGTGGCGGTTTGCCGCGGCCACCATACGCTGCACCGGGCCTTCGGGAAGATGGTCCATTCCTGACGCGTCCATGATCTGCTCCTTGGGTTTGTCCGTCGCGGGAGGCGGAGAGGCTGGTACGCTAAATTTGATACAGTCAGCTGTAATCAACTAATACAAGGAGTCTATGCCCCGTGGGACCGGTGGTCAACGCATCGAACCGGGAGGCTTCCCGGCCGCGCGCCTACGATGCCCGGCGCCGTCAGGAGGCGGCCGCAGAGGCGAGAGTGCGGGTGCTGGCGCAGTCGCGCGAGCTGTTCCTGGCCGGCGGGTACGGCCGGACCACCATTGCCGCGATCGCCCGCGCGGCCGCAGTCTCGAAGGAGTCCGTTTACAAGAGTTTCGGCGGGAAGCCGGGGCTGGTGCGGGCGATCTACGAGCAGAGCCTGCTCGGCGCCGGCGGCCCTTCGGCCGAGGAAAGGTCGGACCGCGCCCAGGTCACCGTCACGGACCCGCAGGAACTCATGGAGCAGTTCGGGCAGTTCATCTCCGAGGTCAGTCCGATCGGATCGCCTGTCTACCTTCTCATCAGGGATGCCGCCGCGAGCGGGGATCCGGACATGGCCGCGCTCCTCAACGATGTGGACGACGAACGATTCCGCCGGATGCTGCACAACGCGCGGCAGGTGCTCGGCAGGGGCTTCCTGCGGGCGGACCTGACAGCAGAGGAAGTGGCCGACGTCATGTTCACGAGCACCTCGGCGGAACTCTACGAGGTTCTTGTCCTCAAGCGGGGATGGAGCGCAGAACGCTACGGCCGGTTCGTGGCCAGGACGCTCGCAGCCAACCTCCTGCCTGAGCGTCCTGCCTGAACCTCCGGCTGAAGCCGCCTGTGCTGCCGAAGCCGCAGCGCAGTATGCTCCCCAAAGCGCCCCGGGCGGCGTAGCATCCTGCCATGGGACCAATACGGGCCATCCTTCTTCCCGGGAGCGTGCTCCCCGCCGAACCCGCCTATGGTGCGCTGATTCAGGCGCTCGGACCGGACGTCCAAGCGGTCGCCAAAGACCTGGAGCTGTATGCCGGCGACGCTCCCCCGACGGACTGGAGCCTGGACACCGAGGTGGATGGCGTCCTCCGCGAGGCCGATGCCCGTGGCTGGAAGACCTTCCATCTGGTGGGCTATTCAGGTGGCGGCGCGGCGGCGTTGGCGTTCGCGGCCAAATACCCAGACCGGCTGCTGAGCCTGGCGCTGCTGGAACCGGCGTGGGCCGGAGACTGGGACTGGAGCCCTGCCCACACGGAGCTCTGGAGGCAGTACGAGCAACTGGAAACCCTCCCGCCGGAGCAGTTCATGCCCGCCTTCATGAGGCTGGCGGTAAAGCCCGACGTCGTCGTCCCGCCACCGTCGGGTCCCCCGCCGCCGTGGATGGCCAAGCGGCCGGCGGGCATCAGGGCGTTCCTGCGGACCTTCAAAACCTATGACCTGGACAGGGCACGCCTGGCGGCCTTTCGCCAACCCGTCTTCCTCGCCCTCGGCGGCCTCAGCAACCCGGACGACTTTGGCGAAATTGCCAACCGGCTGTCGAGGGTGTTCTTCCCGGACTTCCACCTGGAGATGTTTCCGAAGCGGCACCACTTCGACCCGCCGCACCGGATCGAACCCGAGCGCCTGGCTGGATTGCTTCGGCGGCACTGGGAGCAGGCGGAAACGGCTTTTCAAGAGCAACGCGAGGTCAGATAACGCCCGAAAAACGGGGAGTTATTGGGCCGTCAGTGACCCCGCGTTGCATGGAACCTCAAGCGTCAGTTAGTCACCGACGCAGGAGGCGCAGGTGCCGCGGCGCGGTCACCGGAACCGCGGCGCTGAAGCGGAAGGCGCGGCGGGCGATGTGATGGCTTTCGGGCCGACGGCGGACGGTCACCGGCCCGGCTGGGAGTTGCTGCGCATCCCGGGCGAAGAACCAGCCCTTGGCGAACTCCACCAGAACCAGGTAGACCACGATCATGCCCAGCAGGGCCAGGAAGAAGGGCACCGGCAGCGGGTCGAAGCCCAGCACGCCCTGCAGCGGTGAGAGCGGCAGGTAGATCCCGACCGCCACCACACCGAGTGACGCCACGATCAGCCCGATGGATGCCCGGCTGCGCAGGAATGGCACCCGCCGGGTCCTAATGGCGAAGATGATGAGCGTCTGGGTGGCGATGGATTCGATGAACCAGCCCGCCCGGAACTCCCCCGGCACGGCATCGAACACGAACAGCATCAGCGCGAACGTGGCGAAGTCGAACAGCGAGCTGATCGGCCCGAACAGGAACATGAACCGGCGGATGAACGCGATGTTCCAGTGCGACGGCGCCCGCAGCTGCTCCTTGTCCACTCGGTCGCCCGGGATGGCCAGCTGCCCGGTGTCGTACAGCAGGTTGTTGAGCAGGATCTGGCCCGGCAGCATGGGCAGGAAGCTCAGCACCACCGACGCCGTGGCCGCGCTGAACATGTTGCCGAAGTTGCTCGACGTTCCCATCAGCACGTACTTGATGGTGTTCGCGAAGATCCGCCGGCCCTCCCGCACCCCTTCGGCCAGGACACCCAAGTCCTTGTCCATGAGGACGACGTCGGCGGCATCCTTGGCGACGTCGGTGGCACTGTCCACGGAGATGCCGATGTCCGCTTTATGCAGTGCCAGGGCATCGTTCACGCCGTCCCCCATGAAACCGACGGCGCCACCGCTTTGGCGCAGCAGCGTGATGATGCGCGCCTTTTGCTCGGGCGAGACGCGGGCGAAGATGGTGGCGTTCCGGGCGGAAACCGCGAGCTCGGCGTCAGACAGCTTCTCGATGTCCGCGCCGGTGAGCGTGCCGCCGGAGACCACACCGAGATCGGCACAGACCTTTTCGGCCACCTTGGCGTTGTCCCCCGTGGCGATCTTGACAGTGATCCCCAGGGCCTCCAGTTCGTCCAGGGATGCCATGGCGTTGGCTTTGGGCCGGTCGAGGAAGATCAGGAATCCGGCCAGGGAGAGGTCGCGCTCGTCGGCCGCGGTCAGCGCGCTGAGCCCCGCCGCAGAACGGGCGGCCACCGCCACCACCCGCGAGCCGGCGTCGAACTGTTCATCCAGCATGGCCTGCACGGCCGGCGGAGTGGGCCCGCACAGTGCCAGGACGTCTTCCGGGGCACCCTTGGTGACCAGGCGCGCGGGGCCGCCCGCCTCCCGGACCAGCACAGTGGTGCGGCGGCGCTGGTGGTCGAAGTCGATCAGGTCAAGCCGCTCGAAGCTGGCGGGGTCAAAGGCGGCGGCCCCGGGGCTGTCCCAGAGTGCGGCGTCCAGCGGGTTCTGACCGGCGGAGGAGAGTTTGGCCTCGCTGTAGTCGGTTTCGGTGGCCAGCAGCCCGAAGGTGAGCAGGCCGGCGTCGGAGATCTCCGGGGCGACCGGAAGCGCGCCGGTAAAGCTGATCTTCCCCTCCGTCAGGGTGCCGGTCTTGTCCGTGACAAGGATGTCCATGTCCCCCAGGTCCTCAATGCAGACCAGCCGTTTGACCAGCACCTTCCGCTTGGCCAGCTGCCGGGTGCCGGTGGCTAGGGACGTGCTGACGACGGCGGGGAGCAGCTGCGGCGTGATGCCCACGGCGATGGCCAGTGAGAAGAGCAGCGATTCGATCAGCGGGCGCTGCAGCAGCAGGTTGGCGATGAAAATCAGCGAAGTGAGTCCGACTGCCACCTGCAGCAGCAGGAAGGAGAACCGTTTGAGCCCGAGCTGGAATTCGGTCTGCGGCTGCCGTTCACCCAGGCCCAGCGCGATCCGGCCGAATTCGGCCCGGCCGCCGGTGGCCACCACCACGCCGGTGCAGCCGCCGGACTGGATAATGGTGCCCATAAACGCGCAGGAGGCTAGGTCGCCCAGGGAAGAACCGGCGGCTACGGGTGCGGGGTCCTTGGCAGCCGGCAGGGACTCCCCCGTCAGGATGCTTTCGTCGCAGAGGAGGTTCTTGGTGCTGAGGAGCCGCAGGTCCGCGGGGATGATGGCGCCAAGGGAGAGATGGACGACGTCGCCGGGCACCAGGGCGGTGACGTCCACTTCCCGGGCGGTTCCGGCAGCCCCGTCGGCGGGTCCGCCGCGGAGCACCACGGCCCGGTGGGTTACGCGGGAGTGCAGGGCTTCGGAGGCGCGCTCGGCGCGGAACTCGTTGGTGAAGCCCAGGCCTACGCTGACCAGCAGGATCACACCGATAACGATCGAGTTGGTGGCGTCGCCCAGGAAGAGGGACAGCCCGGCCGTGATCAGCAGCAGGATCAGGATGGGGCTGGCGAACTGCCGGCCCAGCACCGCCCAGCCGTTGGCGCGGTGGGTGCGGACGGCATTGGGGCCGAGGTCGGCGAGCCGGGCCGCGGCTTCCTCGTCGGACAGGCCGGCGGCGCTGGAGCCCAACTGCGCCAGGACCTGCTCCGCGGACAGGGACGCGGCGTCGGTGATGGGCAGCTGGAGCGAGGTGCGCTCCTTGACATTCAGCTCTGACATGCAAATCCGTTCGGACACGTCGTTCGTGGGAAGGCCGGTTTACGGCTAAGAGTACGACGGGAAGCTGGAGATCCGGCGGTTGAGTGCGTCACATCCAGTGGCCGAGCCCGCGGAACGCGTTTACGGCCGTGGACTGAAGCCCGGAACGTGGTGGAGCACCACCAACATGAGCCACGTGGCGAGGATGAACGGCCACGTTAAACGGGAAGCGCCGTCAGGCCCATCAGCCAGGCAAGCACCGAAGAAACAACGACGCCAACGACGGCGGCAACCCAGGGTTGCCAGGTGCCGCGCACAAACACCGCAGCCAGGGCAATGGCCGTCGTCAGGACTCCGGAGTAGCCGAGGAGTCAGGGGGAAATGTTGTTCAGGATCGCTTGGCCCTCATGTGGCATGTCGCCGCCTCAGCAGAACGGCACCAACCCACACAGCGGCAAACACAGCAACCAGAGCCAGCCCGGCATCCCCAAGGTCGATTCCGGCAAGCCACGTGATGGCGGGCTGGTCCAGCCCCAAAGCGTTGACCAGCCCGCCCAGCGTGATGACTGCAACGAGCAGTGCGGACAGCGAGGATAATCCGGTGATCACGGCGTTGAACCCAAGCCGGCGTTGGGGGTTTTCCATGGCTGACTTGTACAAGCGCATCATGGCGATCCCGTTCAGGGAGTCGCACAGGGTCATGGCTGCCGCGAACGCCAGCGGAATGGTCATCAGGGCGAGTGGCGAGACTCCGGCGAGCGTGGCGGCGGTGGTCATGACCAGCAGGCCGATGGTGGTTGCTGTGTCGAAGCCTAAACCGAACAGGAAGCCAATCAGGTAGATGTTCCGGGGGCGCTCCACCTTGGCCAGGGGTTTGGCTAAAAGCCGGGCCATGAACCCATGGGACTCCAAATCCTCCTCGTGGACATCCCCTCCTCTGGCAGCCTTCCGGTACGCCTGGGCTGCTTTGAGGAAGGCCGAGCCGTTGAAGATGCCCATGAACAGCAGGAAGAGTCCGGATACTGCGCTGCCGATGAGCGCCAGCACCAGGTTGCCGGTGGTGCCCGTTTCCATCAGCTGCCCCGCCAGTGCGACGCCGGACACCACCAGCAGGCCAGCCAACACCACCACAGAGCTGTGGCCCAGGCTGAAGGCAAATCCCACGCTGACAGGGTCTTTGTGCTGCGCCACGAATCTGCGGGTGGAGTTATCGATGGCGGACACATGGTCCCAGTCGTAGCTGTGCTTAACTCCGGCTAAGTAGGCGGTGAGGACCAGCCCCAGCGCAAGCGGCTGAGCTGCGGCACTGCCGATCACCAGCAGCACGACGGCGGTGCAGTGGAGCAGGATGACGGCACCGGCAACGACGAGCACGCGGGTCTTCGCCGGCAGCTGCTCGCGTTGCCGGTACATGACAGCGAAATCGCCAAGCGTGGCCATCAGTACTTCCGGAGGTTCAGGGGCGACTGCCCGTACCAGCGTTCGCGCAGCAACCCGGTGCAGGCTTGCAGGAGGCGGTTGAGTTCCCCGGTGCTATTGGACAGGGACCGCAGAACGAGCCCCGCCGTCCCGGCAGCCTTGGCCGTCAAGGACACGCCGGTGTGGGCGTCGTATCCTGCGGTCAGCGTGTGGAGTTCATCCGCGAGGGCCTGGTCCACCCGTCGGTCTACTACGATCAGCGAGCCCAGGTGGCTGAAGCCCTCCATGAAGCCCATCCCGGTGACATCGCCCAGCGGGGGCCGGATGAGCAGGTTGTCCAGCGCCAGCAAGTGCGTGCCGTTGGGGCCGGCGACGTGGATCTCATTCCTGAGCCGCAGTTCCTCGTACTTGAACGAGGAACCATCCGGGGACCAGCCGGGAGTCACCACTTCAGCCATGATCAGGCTCGACGTCGGGCGCAAAGTTACGTGCGTATGTTGCCGATAGCGCGCCTCGCGATAGGCAATGAGCTGATCCGGCGCCAGCTCCAACTGCGCGCCGTCCCCCAGCCGAAGGGTCATCCGCTGCTCAGCAAAAGACCCCGGAGTCCGATAAACCTTGGTCGCCGACTGTGTAGTCAACAACAAAGAAGCCCCCTCCTGGACTTCCACGTCAATAAGGAAAAGGTCCGCCCCCAAGTACGCTCCGCCAGGGTTGACCATGACATAACAAACCTGCCCGGACTCATCGAGATAGTGCGGCCGAAGGACTCGCAAAGCGCCCTGATGAAATTGCCGGGAAGCAATGGATCTTCCGCGGCGTTGGGTGATGACGAGCTCAAGCACCCCGCGAGGTGAGTCAAGCGCAGAGGCGGCGGAGCCGGATATTGGGGGCCGCGGCGTGGTGGGCACCGCGAAGCGGGCACGGCCCCCAATATCCGGTGAAGCCGCCGGAGGGATTACGGCCGCCGTCGTGCTCATGTTGCCAGGTCGAGCATCAGGACGTCGCGCCGGACCCAGTTGACCACGGCATCCAGCCCTTCGTCCGTCTTCAGGTTGGTGAAGCAGAACGGCTTGTCACCGCGGAATTCCTTGGAGTCCCGTTCCATGACGGACAGGTCGGCGCCGACGTGGGGGGCGAGGTCGGTTTTGTTGATGATGAAGAGGTCGGACTTGATCATGCCCTGGCCCGCCTTCCGGGGGATCTTTTCGCCCTGGGCCACGTCGATGATGTAGATGGAGAAGTCGACGAGTTCGGGGCTGAAGGTGGCGGAGAGGTTGTCGCCGCCGGATTCGACGAAGATGACCTGGAGGTCTGGGTGTCGGGCCTTGAGTTCCTTGATGGCCGCCGTGTTCATGGAGGTGTCTTCGCGGATGGCGGTGTGCGGGCAGCCGCCGGTTTCGACGCCGATGATTCTGTCCTCCGGGAGGATCCCGTTCGCCGCCAGGATTTTGGCGTCTTCGATGGTGTAGATGTCGTTGGTGATGGCGGCCATGGAGATCTCACCGCTCATGTGGCGGGTCAGCCGCTCCACCAGCTGGGTTTTACCGGCGCCCACCGGACCGCCGATACCGATAATGATGGGTTCAGTCATGGTGTCCTCCTGTTAGCTCATGAACATGCGGGCACGTTGCCGCTCGTGCCGCATCTGCGAAATTTCCAATCCGGGGGTCATGGCCCCGAAGTCGTCCGGCGTCAGGTGCCCGATCCGCTCGACGGCGGCAGCGACGTCGTCGGCCGCTCTCCCGAGCAGCCGCTGCCCGGCGTTCTGGCCGAGCGGAATGGCCCGAACCGCGTTCTGAGTCAGCGACGTGACGGCGGCGAACAGGTACGCGGCGAGCGCCTCCGCCGGCGGCACGCCGAGGGAACGGGCGACGACGGCGAACGCCAACGGCTGGTGGCCTGCGGCGCGGCCTGTGGTCACCAGGTCGCTGTACTCCGCCAGCTCAGGCGAAGGGAAGACCTGGGAGCCGATCTCCAGCAACCTGCCGCCCATGGTGATGCTGGCCTCGCGCACCTGCCGGGGAAGGAGCTGCGCCGTGAGTACGGCATCCAGCTCCGCGGCAGGAGTTCCCTCGTAGAGCAGGCGGATGGCCATCCCGTCGGAGTAGGTGAGCTGCTGGCCGATAAAGGCGGTGAGCCAGTGCCCAAACGAGTCGGCGTCGTGGATCAGCCCGCGCTCGATGTACGTCTCGAACCCCAGCGAGTGCGCAAACGCCCCCGTCGGAAGCGCGGAGTCCGTCAGCTGCTGGAGCGCAAGCCGGTAGCTAGTGCGAGTGTTCGGCATGGCGGAAAGGAACAGGCATGACGCGTTCCTGCCGGTCGTAGGGAACTCCGACGTGTTTGAGGTAATCCTCCACGGTGTGGTCGTAGGCGCAGACCATGACCTCGGCCCCGTACTCGGACCCGGCGTCGAAGAACTGGGCCTGCAGGTGCCGGTTGCCCAGGGAGTGCGCCACGATTCCCATCTCATGGATGGACCTCGGTGCGATCACCAGGACGTCAGTGGGCAGCACGGACACCACAATCATGTTCTTGTCGGCCACATGCAGGATGTCACCGTCCCGCAGGTCAGCAGAACCTGCGGGCAGGCGGATGCCGATCTCCTTGCCATGGTCGGTGGTGACGCGCTGGATCCGCTTGACCAGCTCGGCGCTGGGCAGGACCACCTTCTCGCGGTGCAGGCCCGCATACTCCCCCGAATTCGGCGGCAGCTCGTGCAGGTTGCCCAGGACCTTTTCGATAATCACAAATTCGCTCCTAGAAGAGGAAGTAGCGCTGGGCCATTGGCAGGACGTCGGACGGTTCGCAGGTGACGTCCTCGCCGTCGACAGTCACTTTGTAGGTTTCCGGGTCCACCTGGATGTCCGGCGTCGCATCGTTGTACTTGAGGTCCGCCTTGGTGAGGGAGCGGATGCCGGAGACCGGCCGGATGACCTTCTCCAGGCCCAATTCCCCCGGTACGCCGGCCTCGATCGCTGCCTTGGACAGGAACGTAATGGATGACTGTTGCAGCGCCTTCCCCAAGGTGGCGAACATCGGCCGCATGGTGCGGGGCTGCGGGGTGGGGATGGAGCCGTTGGAGTCACCCATCAGGGCGTAGGCGATCTGGCCGCCCTTGAGCACCACTTCGGGTTTGACGCCGAAGAACGCGGGGTCCCAGAGCACCAGGTCCGCGAACTTCCCCACTTCAACCGAGCCGATGGAGTCCGCCATGCCCTGGGCAATCGCTGGGTTGATGGTGTATTTGGCGACGTAGCGCTTGAGGCGGAAGTTGTCGCTCTCCGCCCCTGCACCGTTCGCAGCACCGTGGGTACCGCCGTCGGGATCCTTGAGCACGCCGCGCTGCCTCTTCATCTTGTCCGCCACCTGCCAGGTCCGTGTCACCACCTCGCCCACGCGGCCCATGGCCTGCGAGTCGGAGGAGGTGATGGCGAAGATGCCCAGGTCCTGGAGGACGTCCTCGGCGGCGATGGTCTCGGCGCGGATGCGGGAGTCTGCGAACGCCACGTCCTCGGGGATGGCCGGGCTGAGGTGGTGGCACACCATGAGCATGTCCAGGTGCTCTTCGATGGTGTTGCGCGTGTACGGAAGCGTCGGGTTGGTGGAGGCCGGCAGGACGTTGGGCAGGCCGGCGATCTTGATGATGTCCGGCGCGTGGCCCCCGCCGGCACCCTCGGTGTGGAAGGTGTGGATGACCCGGCCGTCGATGGCGCGGATGGTGTCCTCCACAAAGCCGCACTCGTTAAGGGTGTCGGTGTGGATGGCCACCTGGACGTCGTACTCGTCGGCCACCTTCAGCGAGGTGTCGATGGAGGAGGTGGTGGCGCCCCAGTCCTCGTGGACCTTCAGCCCCACGGCGCCTGCCCGGATCTGCTCAGCCAAAGGCTCGACGGCGGACGCGTGGCCCTTGCCGAACAGCCCGATGTTGATGGGAAGCCCCTCCACCGCCTGCAACATGCGCTGGATGTGCCATTTGCCCGGCGTAATGGTGGTGGCTTTGGTGCCTTCGGCCGGGCCGGTGCCGCCGCCCACCATGGTGGTGATCCCGCTGCAGAGTGCGGTGGGGACCTGGTCCGGGGAGATGAAGTGGATGTGCGTATCGATGCCGCCGGCGGTGAGGATCTTCCGCTCACCGGAGATGATTTCGGTGCTGGCTCCGATCACGATGTCCACACCGTCGCTGATCTGTGGGTTGCCGGCCTTGCCGATCTTAAAGATGTGGCCGTCCTTGAGGGCGACGTCGGCCTTGTAGATGCCCGTGTAGTCCAGGATGACGGCGTTGGTGATGACAGTGTCCGGAACGCCTGCGCCCTGGACGTTCCCGTCCCGCGTCACCTGGCCGTTCTGGCCCATGCCGTCACGGATCACCTTGCCGCCGCCGAACACTACTTCCTCGCCATAGACGGTGAGGTCCTTCTCGATCTCAAGGAACAGGTCCGTGTCAGCCAGGCGGATGGCATCACCCGTCGTCGGGCCGTAGAGGTCCGCGTACTGCTTGCGGGGAATTTGGAGGCTCATTTGTTTGCTCCTTCGGTCTTGCCGAGTGGCCCGTTGACGGCGTTACTCAGCCCGTAGACCTCGCGGTTGCCGGCGAGTTCGATCAGCCGGACAGACCTGCTGTCGCCGGGCTCGAAGCGGGCGGCGGTGCCTGCAGGGATGTCCAGCCGGCGGCCGTATGCGGCGGTCCTGTCGAAGTCCAGTGCCGAGTTCGCCTCTGCAAAGTGAAAGTGCGAGCCCACCTGGACGGGCCGGTCACCGGTGTTGGTGACCACGACGTCGATCGCCTCGCGCCCCGAATTCAGTGTCACGGGTTCGGACCTGAGGACGTATTCTCCGGGAATCATGGGCGTGCTCCTATCGGATGGGATCGTGAACGGTGACGAGCTTGGTGCCGTCCGGGAACGTGGCCTCGATCTGGACGTCATGGATCATCTCGGGCACCCCCTCCATGACGTCATCGCGGGTGAGCAGCGTGGTTCCGTAGCTCATCAGGTCCGCCACGGTCCGGCCGTCACGCGCACCTTCAATCAGTTCGTAACTGATGAGGGCCACGGCCTCGGGGAAGTTCAGTTTCAGGCCCCGGGCCTGCCGGCGACGCGCGAGGTCGGCGGCAACAACGATCATGAGTTTTTCCTGCTCCCGGGGCAAAAGATGCATAACTTCTCCTTCATGAAAAGGTTCGGGGCCGCAGAAGCCGTACGTCAGATCCCTCAGGGCCTGGAACAGCCGGGGACGAGCGGAGCAGCCTTTACGGTTATATGCCCTAGAGCAACGATCACGCAATCGCCGAGGTCGCACCCGTAGGACGCCCGGGGCCCTTCCCCTAGCCCATCGGGGGGTTCAGGCCGTAACGGGCGATGATGCCGGGCAGCCACGGCGCCTCGCCGAACTGGAGACCGTATTCGGCTGCCAGTTTACCGATGGCTTCCGGGTCCGGCGGGTTCCCGGATTCAAGCTGATCGGCCAGCCCCCAGAAGAAATGCTCGAACCCGGCAGGACTGATCACTTCGATCATCCGCGCCGGGACTTTGCCCGCGTTCCACATGGTGTGCAGCTCGCCCCGTGGCTTGGTGATGTAGCCACCGGCCCCCAGCACTGCCTCCCGCTCACCGGAGCGGAATCCAATCTCGCCTTCGAGGACGATCGAATACTCATCCTCACGCGTGTGCAGATGCGGCGGAACCAAAGCCCCCACCGGGAACGGGTGCTCCACGATGGAGATCTGCTGGTTGGTATGTTCGCCGAACAACTTGAAGACAACCCCGATTGTTCCGAGACTGCCCTGCCGTCCTCCTCCTGGCTGCACGACAGTAAGCCGCGGAGCCTCCTCAGCGTCCATGACATTCCACCCTTCCTATTTCGATATACAATGGTGTATAGCGAAATTATCCAGCCGACCGAGGACCGGTGTCAACAGTTTGAGTGAACAGGGTAGTTCAACGAAATCCCGTCGCTACCAGATGGACAAGCGTGCCGAGCAAGTGGAAACGACGCGTCAGCGGATCGTGGATGCGGCGGTCGCCCTCCATGGATCGGTCGGCCCAGCCCGGACCACCATTGCGGGCGTGGCCGAGCAGGCCGGGGTGACTCGCCTGACGGTCTACCGGCATTTTGCCGATGACGACGCGTTGTTCTCTGCCTGTTCGGCACATTGGCTATCACAGCAGCAACTGCCGGACCCGGCTGCTTGGTCCGAGCTCGCGGACCCGCTAAAGCGCCTGCACGCAGGCCTGACGGACCTCTACCGGTTTTATCGTGACGGCGAGCCGATGCTCAGACGCATCTATGCCGATTGGGCCGCCCTTCCGGAAAGGCACCGCGCAGAGCTCGAAAAGCGCAACACCCTTTTCTGCGGACGGCTCCTGGAGCCGTTTCCGGAAACAGACGGCGGCCGGTTGCCCGCGGTCGTCGCCCATTCGGTTTCCTTCTGGACCTGGCGGTCCCTCTGCCATGACAACGGGCTTTCAAATGCAGACGCCGTCCAAGTCATGACGGACTTAGCAGCAATGACGGCTGGCCTGCGGCAGCCCTGCTGAATGTTGACCTGTCCTACTTGAGGCTGAGCACCTCATCGATCGGCCGGCCGTTGACGAACACCCGTGCGCTCGTGGCCGCGGACGCAGCCATGGCGGTGTACTCCAGCTGCGCCTTCGCGCGCGGGATGTCACACACGCCTCCGAGCATGAACTGCCCGGAGAGGTAGATGGTGATGGTGCTGCCGTCCAGCTCGCCGCCGAGGTACGTGAGGCTCGACTGGTACAGCACGTTCACGAGCCCCGACATGCCGACGTCGCGGCTCTTGTTTGCGAGCAACACCCCGATGCTGGGGCCAACCTGATCCGTGAAGCGGACCGGGGCAGTGGACGTAACGACGAGGCTGTCACCGCAGCCGATCCTGGGCCCCGAGATCCCGTTGTCGCCGATGGCCACGTAGTAGACCGCCAGCGGGGCGACCTGCTCCGGGAACCCCGTAAACGTAGGCTCCGGCGTCGGTTCCGGGCTCGCGGTAGCGGACGACGGCGGGGCGGTCGCCGTCGGGGGTGCGGTCACCGGTGCGCTGGTCGACGCAGTCGGGCCCGCCGTCGCGCTGTTGCTTTCGGTCGCGCTCGGCGCGGCGGACGAGGTGGCTAACGAGGTGGGGGCGCCGGAGCTACTCGTGGGCGCCGGGGTCGGCGGGCCGAAACACCCTGCGAGCGCGAACAGGGCGCAGACCCCAAGAACGCTGAACGCCGACAGCCTGGGCCTGGTCATGATGCCCCCTCTGAGTGCGGGCCCGGTTTTGTGGGCCCACCTGCAACTTACGCCGGACCTGCCTCCCGAAACAGGGCCTTAAGTCCGGTGGCGGGTGGCATCTCCTAGGTGCTGTTGCCAAAGTCATTACGCACCGATATCCAAAAGGTCCGCCACGCAGCTGGAGCTTGCCTTTTCTTTCCGCGCCCAGGTAAGTCCCGGAAAGATTGCGCCCCATGGTCGCCGGTAAGGCGAAGAGAAAGAAGAAGGGGCCCGCAGCCCTGGCGCGGGCTGACAGAAGCCGCCCCTTTGAGGGAGCGGCTTCAGTTTGAGGTTATGAACACAATGCCGAGGTGACGCCAAGAGGAACCTTGGTGCTTCAGCGTTTGGCGTAGTCGGCGAATCCCTGCCAGTCGATGACCACGCAGGGCTCGTCTCCCAGTATCCAGGCGTCATGCCCTGGGGCCATGATGCCGAAGTCGCCGGGCCCGTATTCCATCTCTTCGCCGTCGTCCATGACCACTTTCATCCGGCCGGAAACGAAGTACCCCATATGGGATGCTTGGCAGCTCTCCGTTTTGGCGATCGGCTTGACGTGCTCGGACCAGCGCCATCCGGGCAGGAACGTGGCGCGGCCAACGGCGCCCTTTTCCATGTTGACGAGTTGAAGCTGGCCTTTATCACCTTCGAAGGGGCGGGTCTCCTCGGGCGAATCCAGGCTCATGCGAACTAGATTTGGCATTTCATCTCCTATGGGACGGTGGTGCTTTGCGTGGCGGGTGCCGCTGAACAACGCCGGCGGGGCCTCGATGCCCACGGCGGGGAAGGAGATGGAACCCCGCCAGTGAGGCAATTCTCCGCCTGCTCATGGGCCCCCGCAACAACTTTTTGGAAGGGCCGCTGCCCATCAGAGCGCTTCTTCGGCCTTCAGTTGTTGAGGCTGTTGGCGGTCACTTCGAATTCCTCCACGGAGACGATTTGCGTGTTGTCCGCCTCGCTGGTCTCCTGGCGGATCTTGGTTGCGTCCTGCCGGGTGGCAACCATCGCTTCCTCGGTGTCCCACAGCGTAATGGAGAGGGCCTTGTCGGTCTCCTTGCCGTTCAGATAATAGATTCCCCTGCACCCCGGAAGCTGGAGCACCTTGGTGATGATGTCGTCCGCTGGTGCGTTCCTGAGCGTATCGGGGCTGGTCTTGTAGGTGCTGATTCTGGCGAACATCGAACTTTTCCTCCGTCTTGGCTGGATGGAGCCGCCAGGCAGGCCCGGGTCACCGGTACCCGTCAGTCCGGCAGGAACCCTCTCCTGCCGGGCGGCAGGACTGGAGTACCTTTCACCAGTTAGGACCCGACTCCTGCCGAACGCAAGGCCCCAAACCCGCTCTTATTGAGGCACTCCTTAAGGCCGGGCTACCTCGCCGATGGGACGGTTGAAACGGCTGTCCCTTACGGATGCACCAGCACCTTGACCGCCGTGTCCTTGTGATTGATGAGGGTGTCGAAGCCCTGCTCCACCAGGTCATCCAGCGCGATCCGGCCGGTGATAAAGGGCTTCAGGTCCACCTTGCCCTCCTGCACCATCTTGATGACGGCCGGATGGTCGCGGACGTAGGCGATGGTGCCGCGGAGGTCGATCTCCTTCAGCACCAGCTTCTGCATGTCCACCGTGGCCGGAGCACCCCAGATTGAGACGTTGACCACCACGGCACCCGGCCGGACGGCGTCGAGCATGGTGTCCAGCACGGCGTTTACGCCGGCGCACTCGAACGCGACGTCGGCACCCGTTCCGCCGGTGAGTTCGCGCACCCGCGCCGGAACGTCCTCCTGGCTCGGGTCCAGCACGTGGTCCGCAACTCCGCTGGAGGTGGCCTTCTCCTTCCGGGCCTGAGTGAGTTCGCTGATGATGGTGGTGACGCCCATGCCTTTGAGGACGGCCGCCGTGAGCAGCCCGATGGGCCCCGATCCGCCCACCACGGCGACGTCGCCGGCCTTCGCGCCGCTGCGGGCCACGGCATGGTGTGCCACGGACAGCGGTTCGATCAGCGCGGCCTCGTCCAGGGGAATATCGCCGATGGGATGCACCCACCGCTGGTCCACCACAATCTTCTCGCTCAGCCCTCCCCCGCCGCCGTCGAGCCCGATGAAGCCCATCTGCCGGCACAGGTGGTAGCTGCCCGCCTGGCACATGTCGCAGTCGCCGTCCACGAAGTACGGTTCGACGACGACGTTGTCCCCCACCGCGAGCCCCTCCACCCCTTCTCCGACTTCAGACAGAGTCCCGGAAAATTCGTGCCCGAGGGTCACCGGGGCTTCCTCGTGGGAGAGCGGGTGCCGATGCCCGGGCGCGGGGACGAAGATGGGGCCCTCCAGGTATTCGTGCAGGTCCGTGCCGCAGATGCCGCACCACGCGACGTCGATCTTCACTGCCCCGGGCCGGATCTCCGGCTCCGGGATGTCCTCGATGCGGATGTCCTTGCGGGCGTGGAAACGAGCTGCCTTCATGGTGGATCCTTCCATTCGGTGAACGTGGGTGTCCTCGCAGGGGCCCGGGCTTATGGGCACCCGGAAGCACTGGGACATCCTCGCACCGGATGGTGAAGTGCGGTAGGGACCTTCGGTCCGGGTGGAATGGCCTGCCTGCCTTCCAGAGGAGACGTCCTCAGCTGGATCCGGCGCGCAGATGGGCCAGGACCAGTCCGACAGGGATGCTGACAAGAAGTACGAGGTAGAAAGCCCGAACGAGCACGGCCGCGGCGGGCCGCCGCGGCTGCCGGGTTCCGGCGACAGCGAGCACCAGCCCGGCCGCCAGCAGCAAGCCGCCCGCATCGGTGATGACCGGAATGGAAACCAGCGCACCGGTGACCACCAGGGCGTTGCCGACGTTCCAGCAGTAGAACAGCACCCACTGCCGTGCCACTGGGAGCTGTGCGGCTCCGAGCACGAGGCGCTGCCTGCCGATGGCACATTGGGCCACGCCGCAGACGAGCACCAGGTAGGCGGCAAGCCAGCTGCCGCGGTCGAAGTGCAGGGGGCCGGTGACGGCGGCGACCAGGCCGCCGAGCACAATAAAGCCGACGCCGGCCGCGTAACCGGCCCGTTCCGGGACCCTGTTCATGCCAGGGTCGCGGTCGGGGACTGCAGCCATCATTCATCCTCCATGCTCTCGAATGTGCTTTAAAACTAACACCAACATTTTTATTCGCTTACACTTGGACCATGAACGGAGACCTGAAGGACCGGTCGGATGTTGCCAAGCTGGTTGAGGAGTTCTACCGGCGCGCCTTCGCCGACCCGCTGATCGGACCCATCTTCACCCGGATCGCCAAGATGGATCTCGCCCGGCACCTACCGATCATGTGCGACTTCTGGGAGACCGTGCTCTTCCGTTCCGGCCTCTACCGGCGCAACGCCCTGCAGGTGCATCTGGACCTGAACGCCCGTTTTCCGTTGCATCAGGAACACTTCGAGCGGTGGCTGAGCTTGTGGATTGAGAACGTTGACGCGCACTTCGCGGGCGAGAAAGCCGAGCTTGCCAAGGTCCAGGCCATGCGCATCGCCGGGTCCATCCACCGGCGGCTTCAAGGCCGTTCCGGCAGCGATTTCGAGACCCTGAGGCCGCGCCGGACCCGCGAGGAGGAACCGGCGGATGCCCGCGGGATCTAAAGCGGCGCCACATGCCGGGCGTTCAGCTCCGGGCGGCACCGTGACAAACGGGACCTACCACGCCGCTCTGGCATCGCCCACGCGGCGTCGCGTCCTCGACATCCTGGCCGGCTCCGCCGAGTCCCTGGATGCGCAGGGCATCGCCAGCGTGCTGGAACTGCATGTTTCCACCGTCCGGTTCCACCTCGACCAGCTGGAAGAGGCGCGCCTTGTCCGGCGCGAACCCGGCGGTGACAGGCGCCGCGGCCGCCCGCGCGTGCTGTACACGGCCGTCCACGAAGCCGAGGGCGCAGAGGGTTCACGGGAGCAGCTGATCGAAGTGCTCGCCGGAGCCCTCGCAGGCACGGACGCGGACCAGGGCCGCAGCAGCGCCATCACAGCCGGCCGCGGCTGGGCGCGCGGGCTCCTGGCCGAACGCTCCGGCTCCGTCGATCGGCGCAGCGGGCTCCTTGAAGTCCTTGACCGGCTCGGCTTCGACCCTGCGCAGGAAGGTGACGCCGTCCGGTTGCGGGCGTGCCCCTTCCGCGACGCCGCAAGGCGGCACCCGCAGGTTGTATGTTCGGTCCACCTCGGACTCGTGCAACAACTGCTCGACGGTGACCACGACGGCGGCGGTCCGCCGGAGGTACGGCTGCTCCCCTTTGTTGAACCTGATCTCTGCGTCATCACCCTGACCTAAAGCATGTCGGAGAGGAGGATGGAAGTGTCGACCACAACGGATGTTCAGGCGCGCAGGGTCTATGACGCGGCCAGGGACGACGACGGCACGAGGGTTCTGGTGGACCGCATCTGGCCCCGCGGGATGACCAAGGCCAAGGCGGCACTCGACGAGTGGTGCAAGGACGTCTCCCCGTCAACGGAGCTGCGCAAATGGTACGGCCACGACCCTGCCAAGTTCCACGAATTTGCCCAGCGCTACAAGGGCGAGCTTGAAGCTCCGGCCCGGAGGCAGGCGCTTGACCATCTGCGCGAGCTTGCCAAGGCCCAAAGGCTGACGTTGTTGACGGCCACCAAAGCCGCCGGCATCAGCGAGGCCCAGGTCCTGGCTGATCTGATCGGACGGTAGCAACCTAAGTCCGGCCAGCCCTGGAGCACGAGCACCCCGGCAGCTGGCGCGGCGACTACTTTAGGGAACCCCGGCCGCCCGTTCCGCCTCCGCCAAGGACTGGGAAAACCTGTCCACAGCCTGCTTGTAGCCGGCCGGGCTACCTGTGGTTCGCTGCTGGTCGGCGGCGTGCATGGCCCGGATCATGGCCGCTGTCGTCGGGAGTGCCATATCGGACATGGCGGGGTAATCGAACTGCAACTGCGGGTCCACCTCGTAGCTGAGCCACCGCCGCTTCAGCAGATCGTGACGGTCGGCAGTCCGCCCGTATTCCCTGACATCGGCGAGGGACAGGTGCGCCAACAACCCGGCGTCGACGCCCGCCGCGAGGGACACCGTCCTGACTTCCTCAGATTGGCGGCCAAGTGCCTCTTCGGTCCCCAGTTCCAAAGGGGTAACGCCCTTTTGGATGAACTGGGCGTTGTACTGGTAGGCCTTGATCTCCGTCGGTGTCATGGAGTCCAGATCGCCGGGAGATTTCCGGGCCAGCTCCCTGGACCCATATCGGCTCGCCACGCTGCTCCTTGGTACCGGGAAGAGGTACTTTCCGGCCACAAACCCGATGGCGATGGCAATCCAAAACGCCAAGGTAGGGAAATCCAGCCATGACGCCAAGACTGCTGCGCCCACAGTGCATGCGGCATGGCCACCCGAAAAGATGACCTTTGTCTTGCCGAGCCGGTACACACGGCGGGGACGGTCCAGTTGCTTCTCGTGGAATGCCTTGAGCGTGGCAGTCCATTCACCGGCGTTGCTCACCAGTCACTCTCCTCAGTCATGATGACGGCGTCACTGCCGTCGGACGCTGACACCGGAGACGTGCTGCTGCTCGGCCTGGCCGCGGGCAAACCCGGACACCGGTGTAGGACTTGACCGGTACGGCCCCCCAGCCCAAAGATACCCTTTCGGTGGATGGAACAACGCTCCTTTGGCTCGCCGGCCCGCAAGGACGGAGACTTCCTGCCCGGCCTCATGATTCAAAAACACCTCCGCATCTGTTTTGACGGCGCGCCCGGATCTAGACTGAAGCATTCCGCGATGCTGCCGGGCTGGCGCTGCTGAACGGGCAACTTAAGAGCATGTGGACGTTGGGAAGGGCCGGCCATGGGTAGTGCCTCAGACAAAGCTAACCGGGCAGCATCCGAAGCGGCCTCAGCAAGCCGAAGCCCAGCCTTACAGGCCTTGGCCCGCGCCGGATACGTCTTCATCGGTCTCGTCCACATCTTGATTGGCGTCATCGCCCTACGGATCGACAGGGGGCAGGGCGGCCAGGCCGACCAGTCCGGCGCCATCGGTTCGATCGCCTCGAAACCGGGCGGCCCGCTACTGCTCTGGGCCGGGTCCGGGGCGTGCGGGGCCCTGGCGCTGTGGATGGTCAGCGAGGCCTTCTTAGAGGCCCGCATTGAAGCGGATTCGAAGAAGAAGATGCAAAAGGCAGGCGCGGCGGCAGGGAAGGCCGTAGTCTTCGGCTTCCTGGCCTTTATCTTCGCGGTCTTCGCCTCGGGCGGCAGCAAGAACTCCAGCCAGTCGGCCACTGACTTCACGGCCAAATTAATGGCAGCGCCTGCCGGAGTAGTGCTGCTGGTGGCAGTTGGCCTCGCAATCGTCGCAGTTGGCGTCTTCTATGCCTACCGCGGCATCAGCCGGAAGTTCATGGAAGACCTGCAGGACCCAGGCAACGCCCGGACGGCCGTCGAGTGGATCGGAACCATCGGCTACGCCGCCAAGGGAGTGGTCCTCGCCGTCGTCGGGGTTTTGATCATCATTGCCGCAGCCACCGCCGATCCGTCTAAATCCTCGGGCCTGGACGGCGGGCTGAAAACCCTGGGCTCCCAGCCGTACGGAGGGTTCCTGCTCGCCGCCATCGCGGCCGGGCTGATCTGCTACGGCGCCTACTCGATGGCCCGCGCCCGGTATGGAAAGTTCTAAAGTTCCCGCCGAACATAGACCGGACTCAACAATCCTTGTCACGCAGTTAACCGCGTATTCACATCGCCATCAAGACCCGTCCAACCGGCCTCCCTATGGTCGAACCCATGGACAACATTTCACGCAGATCCCTCCTTTCCGCCGGCCTTGGCGCCGGTCTCGTCGCCGCCCTCCCGGTTGCCGCGTTCGCTACGTCAACAGCGGACGACGCCGGCCTCCGCACCGATCCGTTCATGCTGGGCATCGCCTCCGGCGAGCCGTGGCCGGACGGCTTCGTCATCTGGACCCGGCTGGCGGTGGACCCGGTGGCCGAGGACGGCCTGGGCGGCATGCCCTCCCGCAACGTCGCTGTGCAGTGGGAAGTCGCAGAGGACGCGAGCATGCGCACCGTAGTAGCCCGCGGCGTCGAACATGCCCGGATCGAAACCGCGCACTCCGTCCACGTGGAGCTGAAGGGACTGCGCCCGGGGCGCGAGTACTTCTACCGGTTCCGCACCGGCAAGCACATCAGCCCGGTGGGGCGCACCCTGACCAGCCCGGCGCCGCACGAGACGCCGGCGGCGCTGGCCATGGCGTTCGCCAGCTGCGCGCAGTACGAGCACGGCTACTTCACCGCCTACCAGCGGCTGGCGCAGGACCACCCGGACCTGGTGCTGCACCTGGGCGACTACCTGTACGAGTACAAGAAGGACAGCTACGTGATCGGCGGCGGCAACCCGCGCGACCACGCAGGTCCGGAGACCGTCAGCCTGGCCGGGTACCGGCAGCGGCACGCGCAGTACAAGGCCGACGCCGATCTGCAGGCAGCGCACGCGGTCGCGCCGTGGCTGGTGGTGTGGGATGACCACGAGGTGGACAACAACTGGGCGGACGAGGTCCCGGAAAACAAGGACGCCGGCCAGCTCAACGACACCACCGAGCACTTCCGGCAGCGCCGCGCCGCCGCGTTCCAGTCGTACTACGAGAACATGCCGCTGCGCGCCTCCACCGTGCCCGCAGGCGCCGACATGAAGATCTACCGCAACCTGCAGTGGGGCCAGCTGGCCAACTTCCACATGATGGACACCCGGCAATACCGGGACGACCAGCTCGCCGGTGACGGCTGGAAGAAGAACGTGGCAGAGCGCCTGGCCGAGGACCGCACCATCACCGGCGCCGAGCAGGAGAAATGGCTGCTGGACGGGTTCAAGAACTCCACCCAGCGCTGGGACATCCTGGGCCAACAGGTCTTCTTCACCGAGCGGGACCGGAACAAGGCGCCCGAGATCGACGACGTCTCCATGGACGGGTGGGACGGCTATGCCGCCTCCCGCCGCCGCATCACCCAGGGCTGGGTGGACGCCAACGTCCGTAACGCCGTGGTCCTCACCGGTGATGTGCACCGCAACTGGGCCAACGACGTCAAGGTGGACTACAAGAACCCCGCCTCCCCAGTGGTCGGCTCCGAACTCGTGTGCACCTCCATCACCTCCACCGGCAACGGCAACGGCTCAACGGCCGATCCTGTGATGGCATGGAACCCGCACCTGAAGTTCTACAACGACAACCGCGGCTACGTGAACACCAGGATCACCAAGGACGCGATGACCGCAGACTTCCGGACCCTGGACTACGTCACGACGCCGGGCGCACCCGTTTCCACGAAGGCCTCGTTTGAGATCCGGGACGGGGTGCCGGGGCTGGCGGCCAAGGGCTAGCTCCTGGCGGCCCTCCTGAATTGAGCCCGTCGAAGCCCCCGTCCATGTCCGCCCGGCCGGGGGCTTCGCCGCGCGCATCCAATAGTGAGAGAGCGTCAGCAAAAAAACCCGCATTAAGTGGGAGAGCGTTGGAGGGACGGGATCCAACATCTGCCCGGACCGGACACTCCTGAACGGACCGGCCCGACCGGCCAGCACCCGTCTTTATCGACATGAATATAAAAAAAAGGTTGACTTTCGGACATCCAAAGCCGTTTCATGGTTGAAATAGGTAATGATGCAGATCACAGACATGTTAGATCGACATCACACCTGACCCATCACTGAAACCTCTAGGAGTGCGGATGCACCGCTTCGCAGTAGACCCGGGTTCGACCGACATCAGCCCCGTGTCTTTCCACCCCGTCCTCTGGATCTGCGCGGCAGCCGTGTTCGCGGTCATCGTGCTCCAGTCCGTCATCTACCTCCGGGCCATCCGCAAGGCCGCCGGATCGGTTAACCTCACAGACGAGCAGGTCATCGGCTCGGTCCGCCGCGGCGGCATCGCCGCGATCGGCCCCTCGCTCGCCGTCGCCCTCGTCGCGGTCTCACTCTTGCCGCTCTTCAGCACACCGGCCGTGCTGACCCGCATCGGCCTCGTCGGCTCCGCGGCGTTCGACGTCGCCGCCGCAGGCCTGGCGGCCCAGTCGCAGGGCGCGCAGCTGGGCGGCCCCACCTACACCCAGAAGGTCTTCGCGATCGGCTTCGCCGCGATGACCCTCGGCGGACTCGTGTGGATGCTCACTGCGCTCATCCTCACCCCCATCCTGGCCAAGGGCGACAAGACCCTGCGCAAGGTCAACCCGGCCGTGATGACCGTGGTCCCCACGGCAGCGATCCTCGCCGCGTTCATGACGCTCGCGTTCACCGAGACCACCAAGTCGGGGGTCCACGTCCTCGTGCTGCTTGTCTCTGCGGTGGTGATGGGCCTGTGCATCGCCGGTGCCAAGTATTTCGACAAGCCATGGCTGCGCGAGTGGGGCCTGGGCATCGCCATCTTCGTGGCCCTCGCCGCCGCCTTCCTCGTGACCGCCAAGTAGCCCAGGAGTACTGATCATGTCCTCTAAGACCGCATCCCTCACCGGGCTTGCCCAGTTCGAGCGCACCACATCAATCTGGGGCCCCATCACCCTGGGCCTTGGCTTCCTCGTCTCCCTCGCCGCCGCGCTCTTCGCCGCGTTCGGCACCGGCCTCGGCATCACCGGCCAGGAGGTGTGGACCGCGTTCGGCATCGTCTTCGCGACGTTCGGCATCATCGCCGTGGTGGAGCCGATCTCCTACTACCCCATCCTCGGGCGCTCCGCCATGTACCAGGCGTTCATGATCGGCAACATCGCCAACAAGCTGCTCCCGTCCGCGCTGATTGCCCAGACGGACCTCGGCGAGAAGCCGGGCACGCGCCGGGCCGAGCTCATCGCCGGCGCCGCGATCATCGGCGCGGCGGCCGTCCACATCCTCTCGCTCATCGTCTTCGTGGGATTCCTCGGCACATGGCTCCTGGGTATTCTGCCGCCGGGGCTCATCGCAGTGGCCCGCCTCTACATCCTCGCCGCGGTCTTCGGCGCCGTCACGGTCCAGGCCGTGGTGTCGATGAAGAACGCGCGGACCACCATCATCGCCGCCGTGGTTTCGGCCATCGTTGTCTACGGCGTGATCCGGCTCGCGCCCGCGCTGACCAACTACGCAACCGCGGTTTCCGTCGTCGCCGTGATCATCGTTGCCTGGTTTGCGCGGAAGCGCACCGAGGTGGACACGGCCACCGGAGCGCCGTCGTCCATCGGACACTGATCCCCGCGAGCCGAACGCAACCGAACCTGACTGACACGAAAGGCCATCATGACTGACACCGCCGCCACCGTAGCCCTCGCCACAGGCATCGAGGTCCCCGCGGGCTTCGTCGCCGAGCACGTCGAGATGTACAAGGGCTACCACCGGGCACCGGAGCTGTCCTCGGAGGAGCACCGGACCGCCGAAATGATCGAGGCCCGGCTGACCGAGCTGGGAATCGAGCACTTCCGCTCAGGCGGCACCGGCGTCGTCGGTCTCCTGACCAACGGCGAAGGGCCAGTGGTCGGTTTCCGCGCGGACACGGACGGCCTGCCCATCGCGGAGGACACCGGCCTGGACTACGCGAGCACCGACGTCGGCACCCTGCCCGACGGCAAGGAAGCGCCCACCATGCACGGCTGCGGCCACGACACCCACATCACCGCCGCCCTCGCCGCCGCGCAGTACCTCACGGCGAACCGCGACGCGTGGCACGGGACCGTGGTGCTCCTCTTCCAGCCCGGCGAGGAAACAGCCTGGGGTGCTAAGGCAATGGTCGACGACGGCCTCTGGGACCGCGCGCCGCGCCCCGACGTGGTGCTCGCCCAGCACGTCATGCCCGTGGAGGCGGGAAAGTTCTGGCTGCGCGCCGGGAACATGGCGAGCCTCGCGGATTCGTGGCGGATCACCGTCCGTGGCCGCCAGGCCCACGGATCGCAGCCCGAGAAGTCACTTGACCCGATCGTGGCCGCGGCCTCGATGGTCCTGCGCCTGCAGACGATCGTCTCGCGCGAACTCGCCCCGATCACGCCGGCCGTGGTGACTGTCGGCACGTTCCACGCGGGCCTGAAGGAGAACATCATCCCGGAGACCGCCGAGTTCTCCGTCAATGTCCGCACACCCGACGAGGACGTCCGCGCCCACGTCCTGGGCTCGATCCGCCGCATCGTCGCCGCCGAGGCCGCCGCCTCCGGCATCGACGAGCCGGCGATTGTGGAGATCAACCGGTTCCCGCGCCTCTTCAACGACGCCGGGCACACCGCGCGGGCCGCGGCCGCGCTGACCGCCGGCTTCGGCCCGGACGCCGTCATTGAGTCGCCGCTGGGCATGGGCTCGGAGGACGCCGGCTGGCTCGGCGACGCGATCGGCGTCCCCGTGGTTTTCTGGGCCTTCGGCGCGTTCCCCGCCGCGGCGTTCACCGACGGCAAGGCCCCGGCCGGCAACCACTCGCCACAGTTCGCGCCTGACGCCGAGCTCGCCGTGGTCAATGGCACCGGCGCCGCGTTGGCGGTGCTGCTGGAGTACCTGGCCAAGTAGGTGAGGGACGACGGCGGGTTCCCACCCGCCGTCGTGCTTCCGCCCTATGAGCGGGAGCCTGCCGGGGCGAGGGCCCCGGACATGGAAGGATGAAGCGCATGCTCGACGACCTTGACCGCCAGATTGTGGCAGCCCTCATCCGCAATGGCCGGGCGCCGTGGCGGCTCATTGCCGAGGTGCTTGGGCAGCAGGAGCGCACCGTGGCCCGCCGCGGCAACAGGCTCCTCGCGTCCGGGGAGGTGCGCGTGCAGTCGTTCCCGAGCCCCGCGGCGCTGGCGCCGGTGGACCTCTACATGCTCCGCGTCGCCGCCGCCCCATCCGCCGTTTCGTTGGTGGGGTCGTGGCTCGCCGAGCGGCCCGAGACGCACTGGATCAGCGCGCTGTCCGGTGCAAGCGAGTGCATCGTGGAGCTCTTTCTTGAGCAGGACGCTGTAGGTCCGTTCCTTTACGACGAGCTCGCCGCGCTCGACGGCGTGAGGGACCTCTCGCTCGAGCCGATCTTTGAGTACTACCGCACGGTTTCGGGCTGGCGGCCGGATGTCCTTACCGCGGAGCAGTACGAGGCACTCAGCCCCTCCGAACTCCCGCATTTCGCCACGCGGTATGCGGAATTGGGCAAGTCGCGCCTCGACGAGCCGAACCGGGACTTCGCCGAGCTGCTGCGCGCCAATGGCCGGATCACCATCGAGGAGCTGGCCGCCGGCCTGGGCGTGTCCAAGGCGACCGCGAGCCGGCGGCTCGAGGCACTCATCGCCGACGGTGCCGTGTACCTGCGCGCGGTCCTCGACCCGGCGTCGATCGGATATCCCGTCGAAGGCCTGCTGACCGTACGGGCCGGGGCCCCCGCGCTGGACTCCGCTGGACGGTACATCGCGGATCTGCCAGCGACGCGGTGGGCCGCCAACGTCTCGGGCCGCATCCTCGTCCAGACCGCCACCCGGAGCCTCGCCGAGCTGCGCGGGGTGATGGAAGGAATCGCGGCGCGTCCCGGCGTGACGGGCGTGGACGTCTCGCTCTTCGCCGGGATCTTCAAGCGCAGCACCGTTGCCTACCGCGACGGGAAGCTCCCGCCGATTGGAGTAGAGGCTAGCGCGTAGCGGGCTTCCCCAGCGTCGCGCTGTTAGCTCGCGGCTTCCCTGATATTTACGTTGAGCCCACTATCCGGGTGGTAATTCCAAGAGACACTGAAAGCGTCCCAACTGTCTCGCTGCGTGCCATCCAGCGCCCTAGTGGTGCCCATCTGGTCGGATATGGCAACATGTGGTCCTCCGAGAATGCCGGGACGTTCGACCTGGACGCTGAATTGGAGCTGTGGACACGGGCCGGCCACATCAAGATCAAGGTGGGCAAGAAGACGGACATTCGGCGCCTGGACATGCTGATCGCCCATTCGGTTCTGGGTACCTTGCACTGATCGGGTAGGGCAATGCTTGAACTGAAGCGCATCTACTGGACCCGCCAGGCTCTGCGTCTGGCATACTCGGCTGTCATGTTGTGGTTGGGCGTCTCTGTCGCCCTGGCTTTCATTCCGAAGGCGAAGGTCATAGCTCACCCGGGAGTCTCAGGTGTGGGTGACATTTTCCGGGGGATGATGGACGCTGCACTGGCTGCCGCTGCCCTGCCCGGAGCATTCCTTATGGTCCTGGTCATCATTGCGGTGGTTCTCCGCACCCGGGATGTCCGGCGCCGGGACCCGGTGAGGCGGTTCAGCCGCCAGCAACGCCGCGAGGGCATGGCCCGGGCCGGCGCGCAGTGTGAAATGGAAGCAGGCTTCCGGCGGCGGTGTTCCCGCCCCGCGGAGCACGGCGACCACTTTTATCCCTGGTCCAAGGGCGGATCCACCAGCCTGCAGAATTTTGTCGCCGCGTGTGCCCGGTGCAATCGGGCTAAGGGAGCCCGGCTTCCTTCACCGGGTCAGCAGGCGCGGTTAGAACGACGACGGCGGAGCTACGTCACGCCCCACGGTGCCGTCAGCGTCGGCGAACGGCAGCCGCTCCGCTAAATGATTGCTGCGCCAAGAACTCCACGCAGCGCTCGGACATCCTGGCCCAGCAGAGCACGCCGTAGCTGGGTGTACGGGCGGGGCATTCGGCGTCCTTCCGCGTGAATGTGAATGGTCAGCTGAGACGGGTGAGGGGAGTTACGGAGAACGGCCCGACCAGCAGCAGTTCCGATCCCTTCACGAAGTCCTTGACATGGGTCTCTTCGTTATGAGCCGCGAGGTCTTCTCGACGAGCCCATCCCTCGATGAGGACGAACGTACCGGGTCTCTGATCATCGGAAAAGACTGTGTACTCCAAGCAGCCAGGGTCTTTTCGGCTTACTGCCTGCAGGGCACTGAGTGCTTCTTGAAGGTGGGTTTCGTGCCCTGCTTTGGCGATGAAGACTGGCATAAGCCAAACTTCATCCGTCTCCTGCGGGGCTGGAAGGGTGTTTGGCATTTGTCCGTCCTTGGGGTGTTTGTTTGAATCCGCGGGAGGGACGGCTCGGCGCCGCCCCTCCCGGAGTGCTCAGATCAAGCGTTGATTTGCGGGACCTCGACCCAGGATTCTTTTGCAGCGGATTCGACGATCGCGTCGTCGATGAGGGCGACCTGGTAACCGTCGGCAAAGTTGGGGCTTACGCTGCCGCCTTCTGCGATGGCTTTGAAGAAGTCGTAGGCCTCGATGATCTTCGTTTCGCCGTAGCCAATGCCGAGAGCAGGAATGGGCCAGAGATTTTCGCCGTAGGGATGTGCGGGGCCGGTGTAGACGGTGCGGAATCCGCGGCGATCAGCCTGGTCGGACGCGAAGCAGACCTGCAGTTCGTCGCGTCGTTCGTAGTTGAAGACGATGCTGCCTTCGGTTCCATGGATTTCGAAGGTGATGTAGTTGTTCCTTCCATGGGCGTTGCGTGTAGCCTCCACGGATCCGACGGCTCCGTTTGCGAAGCGGATCATGGTCATGACTTCATCATCGACGTCAACCTTGCCCCGCGGGCCTTCCCCGCCCCGTACGGTGCCGAGCGCATCCGCCCCGCTGGTCTGGAGGGGGCGTTCCGGGATCCAGGTCGACAGGACGGCATTGACGGCGCTGAACTCGCCGACCAGGTACCTTGCCATGTCAATGACATGCGTGGCGATGTCGCCAAGGGCGCCGGAACCTGCGATGGATTTCTGGAAGCGCCAGGACAGCGGGGAGTTGGGGTCGGCGCTCCAGTCCTGCAGGTAGGTGCCACGGAAGTTGAGGATTTGTCCGATTGACCCTTCCTCGATGTATTTCTTTGCCAGGGCAACTGCGGGGGTGCGCCGGTAGTTGAAGGCGACCATGTGGACGATGTTCTTGTCTTTGACAGCGTCGTACATCGCTTTGGATTCTTCGCCCGTACGTGCCAAGGGCTTTTCGCAGATGATGTGCTTGCCTGCTTCGGCGGCGGCGATGGCAATTTCGGCGTGGAGATGGTTGGGCGTGGCGATGTCTACGACGTGGATGTCTGGATCGTCAATGATGCTGCGCCAGTCTGCGGTGGAGTTCTCGAACCCGAAGCGGCGGGCCGCTTCCGCGGCGAGATCCGGGTTGGCTTCAGCGATGACTTTGCGGACCGGGAGTGCCGGTGCAGGCCAAAAGAACATAGGCATGGCGGCATAGGCCAGGGAGTGGGCCTTGCCCATGAAGCCGCCTCCGATGAGGCCAACGTTGAGGTTTTGCATGTGGATCTTGTTCCTTCCGGAAGGCGGGCAGTTTGCCGTCTGTGGCAGTCCCTGCGTTGAAAATTAGTGAGAGAGGAGCTTTTCCAGGTACTTCTTGCTGAGGGCTGCGGCTTCTCGGGGATCACCGTCGTAGTTGTCGAGTTCGACCATGAGCCAGCTGTCGTATCCGCTTTCGCGGATCGCGGCGATGATGTCCGGGAAGTCAAGTTCACCCTGTCCCAGGGGCAGGAAATTAAAGGGGTCCTGCTGGAAGTCCTTGAGGTGGACGTGCTGGATCCTGTCGGAGTACTTCCGGATAACTGCAGCCGGGTCTGCGCCGCCGGCTGCAAGGTGGGCGGTGTCCGGGCAGAAGCCGATCCGGGTGAGCGGCATCAGTTTGTCCAGTTCCTCCGGGCTTTCAACAATGGTGCTCAGATGCGGATGGTAGCTTGCCGACAGGCCGAAGCTTTCTGCGATGTCCGTTACGCTGTCCAGAGCCTCACCGAGGCGTTGGTAGTCCTCGTCAGTGGTTCCGGCGGCCCGGCGTGCCCCACCTCCTACTACGAGCCGTTCTGCTCCAAAGTTGTCAGCCAATTCGGCGGCACGGTGGATCCGGTGCAGCTCGTCGGGAAGTATGTCGGCGTAGATGAAGTTCGCGCCGGTATATACGCTTGTTAGTTCGACTCCGGCGGTATCCAGGATTTCCTTGAGTTCTTCTGGCTTCTCTGCGTATTCCGCGAGGTTGCCGTCAAACATTTCAACACCTTGGTAGCCGACTGATGCGATGTCCTGGACTGCTTGCCGCATGGACCCGTGGGTCATGTAGAAAAGGTCCTTCACGCTGGTCACACCTTGCGGGTGGCCGACGACGCCGCCCCAGGTGATGGAACAGTAACCGAGTTTCATTGCTTCTGCCTTTCAGCTGCTGAGGAAGACTTGAGTGATCCGGTGAGGTTTTCTGTTTGGGGAACTTCGACCCACGTCTGCTGCGCAGCCGAGGTACGACTGCATCGGTAATGAGGGCTGCCCGTAGTCCGTCCCGGAATGTGGGCAAGCCGTCGGGTTCTTGACCGTGGACGGCCGCATGTATGTCCCCGACGAAGGCCTTGAAGCTGTCCTGGTATCCCTGGGGGTGGCCGGGGGGGGAAGTTTGGCGTACCGCCGGCCGCCCGGTGTTGTGAGTGTTTGCGGGCCGACCGGGATTTCGGAACTTGAATCAATGCGGCCCACATGCAGGGTGTCCGGCCGTTCCTGGTTGAAGCTGAATGACGCTTCGGTTCCGTCAAAGGAGAACCAGAGGCGGCGCATGGGCGTGGACAGAACCCATGAATCCTGTTCCGATAATTCCGGCCCGTAATTGGAAAGTCACCGGTGCTACTTCTTCCGGGCCATAGCGACGGCCAGGATGATGATTGCGCCGCGGACCACCTGCTGCTGGCTGCTGTCGAGCCCTGCGAGGATCAGTCCGTTGTTGATCAGGCCGATCAGCAGGGCGCCGAAGAGGGTGCCGATGATGGAGCCGAACCCGCCGAAGAGGCTGGTTCCACCCAGGATGACGGCAGCGATGGCGGAGAGTTCGTCCCCCGATCCCCACTGGAACCGTCCGGACTGGAGGCGGCCGGCGTAGAGCATGCCGGCGACGCTTGCCGCCATGGCAGAGATGAGGAGCACCTGGAATTTGATGCGCTTGGTGTTGATGCCGGTGAACTCTGCGGCGTTGCGGTTGCCTCCCGTGGCCAGGACCTGGCGGCCGAACCTGGTGCGGTTCAGCACGACGGCGCCGATGGCCACGAAGATGGCGCTCCAGACCACCAGCCCCGGAACTGGGCCGAAATTGCCGGATCCGAACAGCATGTTGAATGTGTCGTTCAGGATCGGCTGGGGCGCCGAGGCGGTGATCCATTGGGCGACGCCGACGGCTATCCCCAGCATGCCGAGTGTCACCAGGAAGGACGGGATGCCGAGGAGGCTGACAAGCGCACCGTTGATCGATCCGACGACGAGCCCGACGGCGAGGCCCGCCAGGATGCCCGGAATCAGTCCCCACTGGGACAGGGCCATCGCGGCGCAGACGCTGGAGAGGCCAGCCACGGATCCGACGCTCAGGTCGATCTCCGCGCATGCGATCACGTAGGTCATGCCGACGGCGATGACGGTGATGGTGGCTGTCTGCCGGAAGATGTTCAGGAGGTTATTCGGCGACAGGAAGCCTTGGTCGCGCAGCAGAATGGCGAAGAAGATGAAGACGACGACGAAGCCGATGTAGATGACGTAGCGCCGCCAGTCGAGTTCTTTCAGGACGGTGCCGAAATTGCGGGCCGCGGTGTCCCGCGGCGCGATGGTGTTTGCCTTGCTCACTGTTCAGACTCCCTGGACTGCAAGTTGGAGATATTCCTCGTCAGCGATCTCGCTGCGGGGAATGTCGCGGATGATGGAGCCGTCCTTGAGGACGAGGACGCGGTCGCTGACCGCGAGTAGTTCGGGGTACTCGGAGGAGATGACGATGACGGCTTTGCCGGCATTTGCAAGCTCCCGGATCATGTCCAAAATTTCGCTTTTGGTGCCGATGTCCACGCCGGCCGTGGGCTCGTCCAGGATCAGGATGTCCGGATCGGTGCCCAGCCACTTGGCGATGACCACCTTCTGCTGGTTGCCGCCGGAGAGAAGCCGCACCGGGCGGTGGGGGTGGGCCACCTTGACTGCGAACCTCTTGATCAGGGACGACGACAATTCCTTGCCCTTGGCGCCGTCCAGGAGTGGTCCCCGCTGGATCTGGCCGAGGAGGGGAAGCAGCAGGTTGTCCTGGACGGAGTGCTCCAGGACGAGGCCTTGGGCCCTGCGGTCCTCCGGGATGAGGGCGACGCCGGCGTTGATGGCCTGCTGGGGCGAGGCAAGGTTGACTTTTTTGCCCCGAAGGAGGACTTCACCGCTGTCCACCTTGTCGATGCCAAAGAGGGCACGTGCCAGCTCGGTGCGTCCGCTTCCCATGAGCCCTGCCAGTCCGAGGATTTCGCCGGGCCGGAGCGTGAAGGAGACGTCCCGTACCCGGTTCCCGGCATGAAGCCCGCGGACTTCGAGAAGCGGCGCGCCGTCGTGGGCCATATGGTCCCGCGCACGGTAGGAAAGCTGGCCCTCGATCTTCTTCCCGACGATGCCTTCCACGATCTGCTCGGGAGTGACGTCAGACAGTGGCGCGGTGAGGAGGTGGCGGCCGTCGCGGAGGATGGTGATCCGGTCCGCGAGCCTGTACACCTCGTCCATGCGGTGCGAGATGTAGATGATTGAGATGCCGCGCTGCTTGAGGCGGTCAATCAGTTCGAAGAGCGCTTCGGACTCGTGCCGGGCCAGGCTGGCGGTGGGTTCGTCCATGATCAGCACCTGGGCGTTCTGGGCGAGGGCCTTGGCGATCTCGGTCAGCTGCCAGTATGCAGTCCCCAGCCGGGAGACCTCCGCGCGGGGGTCGACGTCGACCTCCATCTCAGAGAAGACCTCCCTGGCCCGTTTCACCGCGGCACGGTCGTCGATGAGCCCGCCCCTGCCGAGCGGTTCGGCGGCAAGGAAGATGTTCTGTGCAACGGTCAGGCTCGGTACGAGGCTGAACTCCTGGAAGACCATTCCGATCCCGGCGGCCTTCGCGTCCTGGATCGAATTGATGGCGGCCGGCTTGCCTCCAATCAGGATTGTGCCGGCGTCTGCCTGGTAGACGCCCTGAAGGATCTTCATGAGCGTGGACTTCCCAGCGCCGTTGCCGCCCGCCAGCGCGTGCACCTCACCCTTGCGGACGTCGAAACTGACGTCCTTGAGTACGGGAACGCCGTTGAAGCTCTTGGAAATCGAGCGCATCTCGACGACATTGTCTGCGGTATTCATCGTTGCCCTTTCGGCGCGGCGCGGGGGCCGGGCCCCCGCACCGCCGGCTTTTTGGCTACTTCTTGTAGGAGTCCTGGATGTCCTTCGGGGCGTCCTCGTGGTAGACCTGCTTCCAGGCATCCAGGACGTTGGAGTGGTCAACCGGGAGGGCACTCAGCGCCACATAAGCGGGTGCTTTCTTGCCGATGAGCGCCCCTGCGGCCAGCCGCGCTTCTGTGACACCCTGGTCGAACGGAACCTGCGCTCCAAGTCCGACGACAAGTTCGTCCTTGGCAAGGGCAATCGCGACATTCTTGCCGAGGTCCTCCGTAGCGATCTTCAGATCCGGCCGGCCGGCGGCCCGCGCTGCGGCCATGACACCTTCTGCAGGAACATCCCAGACCGCCCAGATTCCGGACAGGTCGGCGTACTTGCTCAGCATTGCGTTCGCAGCAGCCTGGGCATCTCCAGCAAAGTCCGGACCGGCAATTCCCTTTTCCTCGACAATCTGGATATCCGGGTATTCCTTGGTAATCGTTTCCTTGAATCCCTGGTAGCGCTGCTTGGTCACGAAGAAATCGGCCTGGTGGAAGACAACCCCGATCTTCCCCTTGCCACCGAGCGCTTTAGCCATTTGGTGGGCGGAGACGACGCCGTTGCCGTAGTTGTCAGCAGAAACAACAGAGACATAGTCCTGGCCGGCAGTCAGTCCCTGGGGGACGTTGTCCATGAAGACGAGCTTGGTGCCGGCAGCCGCGGCTTTCTTGTAGGCGGAGGCCGTAGCCACGGGATCCGTGGGGATGGAGACGATAATGTTCGGGGCCTGTGACATTACGGTCTCGATGTCCGAAACCTGCTTGTCCGGCTTGAAGTTCGCGTCAGTCGTGGCGATCACCTTGACACCGAGCTTTTCAAACTCGGTCTTGAGTCCGTTGATCTGGGCAGTGGCCCAGTCGTTGCCGCCATAGTGCATCACGATGGCCGCCTTGGCGCTGAGTGCCTTGACCTTTGCAATCTCATCAGGGGTCAGTTCTGCTGCGGACGCCGGGGAGGGCGTCTCGCCGTTGGGCCCCTTGCTCAGGACCTGTCCCTTGATCTGATCAAGGGCCTGCTGTGCCTTATTGGACACACCGGCGTCGGGAGCATTCGACGTGCCCGTTGTCGAACTGCTGCAGGATGCGACGGAAAGTGACAGGGCTGCGGCAAGGGCCAGAAGGGGAAGCCTGCGGATCATCATTGTTCTCCAGTGCTGTGGGTGGATGGGGGTGGACGCCTGGGATGGCTCAGGCGAGGGCAACAGCCAGGGCCGGCGGAACCGGGGACAGGACGAGCCCGCCGGAGGCCGAGGCGGTGCGGATGGCAGTGGCCTTGTCTGAAGCTCTCAGGAGCGCCTCTGCATGTACTTTGTCGACGAAGAAGCCCAAGGAACACGGCCCGTAGTGGGCTTGAACCCACTTCACGGCCTCGTTGGCCGCCTGCGCCATGTCACCACCTGTTTCCCGGGCCGGGCCGCGAATGGTGGACACTGACGTGGGTTTGCCCGAGTTGTCGACGGAGACGACCAGGCTTGCCCAAAGACGATCTTCATCGAATATTCCGATGACCGCCGAAGACCCGGCAGAGACAAAGGTGCGGACCGCGGCTGCGAGATCGCCGGGCTCCGTATCCTTCAGGAGCACTTCGAGATTTGCCCACTGGGTCTGGTCGACATCCCGAAGTCCGGCGTTCGGATCGAGTGCGAGCGCGTAGACGATCTGGTCGGGCATCCCGCTCCCTTTCCTCTTTGAAATGGTTGGCTCCGTACACGCTTACGACCCTTTCGTGAACGTTTACGGACACCATCGTAAACGTTTACGGAGATACGTGTCAAGGATCACAATGGGAGCTGTCTGGGGGGCGGAGGAATCCAGGCGGACGTAAGATCGAAAGGCACAGAACCGAGAGGTTCCATCCGTGACGTGCAAGACAGGAGTGAGCGTGCCAGGCATAGCTGTTCCCCGTGAGGCGAACGAGAGGCTATCGAATGCCCCACTGCGCCGGAAGCCCACCATCAACGATGTGGCGGGCATCGCCGGAGTCTCCTTCGGCACAGTCTCGCGGGTACTCAATGACGCACCGGACGTGAGCGCGGCAACGCGGCAACGGGTTCTGCAGGTGATCAAGGACATCGGGTACCGCAGGAACCGGGCAGCCACGGCGCTTGTCACCAGCCGGTCCACCTCCATAGGCATACTTTCCGACGGCTCCCCGCGATTCGGCCCGGTGGGCACGCTCATGGCCCTCGAGAACATCGCGCGCAAGAAGGGGTACGCCACAACTGTCGTTAGCGTCGAACAGCCCTACGAAGAGTCGGTTCAGGCCGCCCTCGACGCCTTGGACGATACCGGCGTGGGGGGAATCATCGTCATTGCCCCTGTGGTGGACATGGCAGCAGCGGTATGGAATGCCTCGTGCCGCGTACCCGTGGAGATGATTGCGGCGGGAGCATCATCGACTCCAAACGTCTTCACATATTCGGAAAACCAGGAACTGGGCGCACGGCTGGCCACCCAGCACCTGATAGACCTAGGCCACACCGACATCGCCCACTTCGCGGGCTCCATGGACTGGTTCGACGGTCGGGTACGCAAACGCGGGTGGGAGGCGGCGCTTCGCGACGCCGGGCTTACACCAGGGCTGTGCCTAGAAGGCGATTGGAGCCCTCGGTGGGCCTATGAGACCGCCCTCCAGCTCGTGCGGGAACAAAAGGTTCCCCAGTCTATCTTCGCTGCCAGCGACCACACGGCTCTCGGGCTGATACGTGCCTTCGCTGAAAATGGGATCCGGGTCCCGGACGACGTGAGCGTGGTCGGTTTCGACGACATAGAAGGGTCAGACTTTTTTCTACCTCCGTTAACCACAGTGCGCCAGGACTTCACCGCCTTGGCACTCATGAGCACTGAAGTGCTGATCGGCGCCATGGAAGGCCGCGAAGTGGACCGCACACCTATAGCGCCGGCCCTCATCGTGCGCAACAGTACCGCCAGCGCCACTTCCCGCAGCACTGCCTAAGCCCAGGAAGGACTCATCGGTCTGCGCGAAGATCAGTAGCGGTGGCGCTCGATTCGTCGCAGGGACGCCCAGCCATTAGGACTTCATATGCCAACAGGAACCGATGGAACCACGACGGCGGACCTACGTCACACTCGACGGTTCCGTCAGCGTGGGGGACGGCAGCCGCTCTCCCGGTCCAGCTTCCCGCATCCCCGCGCCACGCGTCCGTGTCTCATTCGGGCCGGGAATAGGAGGACCCCGACGCGGTCCGCTCCAGCAGCCCGAAGTCGACAAGGTAGCGGCGCAGCAGCACCACGTCCCCCGTGTAGCTCAGCAGCCGCTCATTGACCTGCCTCTCGGTGAGGTCCTCCCCCGGCTGGATAGCTTCGCCGACGATCCAGGCAAGGAGTTCGCGACGGTCCGCCGCAGTGGCCGGGTACCTGTCGATCCGGCCCAGGCGCAGGAAACGGTCCACCCCGGTCTTCGGCTGGCGCTTGGGCTGCTGGGACAGGAGTTCGCGGAAGATCGTCTCCGAGGCTTGATAGCCATTGCTGGCCGTCCGGTCCACCAGACCGGCCTCCACCAGAACGGCAATGGCCCGGGAACGGCGCTGCTCCTTCACGTCGTCGAGGACATCCTCACCGAGCACGATCTGCGCGTAGGCAGTCCGGGCATCCCGGTTGGCGAGCGCGGCCATCACGCGGCGCCAATGCGGTCCACTGTGAGCGGATGATCCGTTCATTTCCCACCTCCAACTGCTATTCGGAGCCAATCCGCTCGCGGGACGGGATGACCGCGGCCACCGCTTCGACGGCGGAGCGAGGGCTCGTCAGGACGGGGATCGCGAGCCCGCTGAGTAGGGCGGCGGCAGGCTCCATGCTCGCCTGGGCGAGGACGACGACGTCGCAACGGCCTGAGAGCGCACGCGCCGCGTGTGCAACAAGGGAGCGGTAGCCCTCAGCATCTCCGCTGAGGAAGGCATCCCATACCCCTTCCACGACGCTGACCTCAACGGAGATATCAGCTCCCCCGTCCGCAGCCTCCTCGGCAAGGACGCGTGTGGTCGGCTCGACGGTGCTGCCGAGCGCCGCGATTACACCGATCCGCGGGCCAAGGGTGACGGCCCGGCGAAGCATCGGCCGGTCGATCCGGATCACTTCGAGGCCGTCTCCTAACAGTCCTTCCGCGACCTCACCGAGCGTTGAGCACGTGCAGAGGATGACCTCGCATCCTGCCTCCCGGAGTTCCGAAAGGTAGCCAGCTACCACCGCGCGCACGCGCTGCCTTGGTCCGTCCTGTCTGGCAAGCTCCAGAGCTTCGGGATCCACGCGGTGGACCGTGCGTGCGGAGGGCAGGAGCTCCCGGGCCAGGGACTCGAAAGTACTTACGTGGACCTGCGCCGTGTGGAGGAATCCGACTGTATTGGAACCGTCGGGGCGGAGTTCGGTCATGGGGCCTGAGACTAGCAAAGCCTGAGAGAGCGTTCATCGAAACCTGCGTTAAATGAGAGAGCGTTCGAAGGGAACCCGCATTAAGTGATAGAGCGTCCGAGGAGGACGGCTAGAGTGAAACCCGACGACGTGACGCACCAAACACGGGACCCCAATGGACTTCTACGCCATCAATTCCCTGCGGGAAAACCATGCAGGCTGGTCACTGCTCCGTGCCCAGAACGCGCCCCTGGCATTGACGTTTTTCATGGCCGCGTTCACGGGACCCAACCAGCGCAACCTGGGCCGGCAGGAGCTGATCGACGTCCTGGATGATGTGCTGTTCGGCCTCCGGGACAGCGAAGGCGAGGACCGGTTTCCACGCCCCGCCGGTGAGTACCTGGATGACTGGGCCGCCGACGAACGCCAATGGCTCAGGAAGTACTACGTCCCCGGCGAGGACGAGCCCCATTACGACCTCACGGCGGCTGCGGAGGACGTGGTCCGCTGGGTGGAGAATCTGCGGGGGCGGGATTTCGTCGCAACCCAGTCACGCCTCACCAGCATCTTCGCGGTGCTGAAGCAGCTGGTACAGCAGTCCGAGACGGACCCGGAGGTGCGGCTCACCGAGCTGCAGCGCCAGCGGGACGGGATCGACGCCGAGATGCAGCGGATCCGCGACGGTCACATCCGCGTCATGACCGGCCCGGAAGCCCTGGACCACCTCCAGCAGCTCACCGCCCTGGCCAAGGACCTGCTCTCCGATTTCCGTGAGGTGGAGCAGAACTTCCGCAAACTGGACCGGCAGGTACGCGAGCAGATCGCCACGTGGGACGGCACCCAGGGCGAACTGCTGGAATCGATCTTCGACAACCAGCAGGACATCAGCAGCTCCCTCCAAGGCCGCACCTTCCAGGGGTTCTGGGACTACCTGATGTCGCCGCAGCTCCGCACCGAGCTGCAGGACCTCCTGCAAAGAGCAACCCAAATCGAAGCCCTGGCCAAAACGGACAGCCTCAGCGCGGTGGCGAACCTCCACCAGGACTGGCTGCCCGCCGTCGAACAGACCCAGGCCACGGTCCGCCAGCTTTCCCAGCAGATGCGCCGGCTCCTGGACGACAAGGTGTTCCTGGAGAACAAGCGCATCATGCAGCTGATCCGCAGCATCGAATCCGGTGCGCTGGGCACCCGGGAGGCACCGCCGTCGGGCGCTTTCATGGAGATCGACGCACCATCCGTGGACGTGGTGCTGCCCTTTGAACGGCCGCTTTATGAGCCGAGCCGCAAAGTGCTGGTGGACGACGCCGTGGAAACGGCCGACGACGCCGACGTGGACGCCTCGGCCCTGTTCGGTCAGTTCTTCGTAGACAAGGAACGCCTGCGGGCCAACATTGACGCCGTCCTTGCCGACGCGGAGCAGGCCACCCTCGCCGAAGTCACCGAAGCATACCCCCTCTCCCAGGGCCTGGCGGAGGTGGTGGCGTACTACCAGCTGGCCACCGAATCGGACTGGGCCACCATCAACCCGGAGCAGTCACAGCACCTGTCCTGGCAGCTGCCGGACGGCAGCATCCGCGAAGCCACCATCGAACAGATCATCTTCGGAAGGCCGGCATGAACCCCGCCACCCCAGCCACAGCTGACACTGAAACCCGCACGCCGGAGGAGCTTCCCGCCGTCGTCACCCGGCTCTTCAAGGGCGTGCTGTACGCGGAGAACGATGAGAAGGTGTGGCAGTCCCTGCTCGGCTTGACCTCGCACGTGCGCGACTATGTCTCGGTGCTGGGCCTGGACCTGGTCCTTGACGAATCCGAGGGCTACGCGTTCCTGCGGTCCAAGGATGATCCGGACGGCACGCTCCCCCGGCTCATCGCCCGCCGCACCCTGACCTTCAACGTCAGCCTGCTGCTGGCGCTGCTCCGCCGGCGCATGATGGAGTTCGACATCAACAGCAGCGAAGTCCGGCTCATCATGTCCGAACAGGAGATCGCGGACATGGTCTCGGTGTTCCTGCCCGAATCCAGCAACGAGGCCCGCGTCCTGGACCGGCTGGGCACGGACATCAAGAAGGTGGTGGAGCTCGGTTTCCTGCGCAAGCTCAAGGGGCAGGCGGACACCTACGAGGTGGCCCGGATCCTGAAGGCGTACGTGGATGCGCAGTGGCTGGAAGAGTTCGACGCGCGGCTGGCTGACTACCGCGCGACGCTCGCCGGGGAGCCGCCCGCCGCAGCCGGGGCTGCCGGGGCTGCCGGAGCAGCAGCAGGGAAAGGGGAGGACCAGTGACCGCGGACCTCACCTCGGACCTGCAGGAGAGTCTGTTCAGTCTCGACGATACCGCGGCCGACGGCGGCATTCCCCCGGGTTTCCGGCTGCACCGCCTGGAGCTGCTCAATTGGGGCACGTTCCACCAGGGGGTGCGCACGTTCCGGCTGGACGGAGCGAACAGCCTGCTCACCGGCGACATTGGCTCCGGCAAGTCCACCGTGGTGGATGCCATCACCACGCTGCTGTTTCCGGCGCACAAAATCGAGTACAACAAGGCTGCGGGGGCGCAGAAGAAGGAACGCTCCCTGATGTCGTACGTCCGGGGATTCCACAAGAGCGCCCGGAGCGCCGGCGGGGAGTACTCCAAGCCGGTACCTTTGCGCGCCACCGGCCAGCTGACCGTGGTGCTGGGCGTCTTCCACAACGCCGTGCTGGGTAAGTGGGTGGCCCTCGGTATCACGCTGTGGGCCACGCAGGAGGCCGGGCAGCCGAACCGGTTCTACTCGCTCGCGGAAACGGACCAGAGCATCGCCTCGGACTTCAGCAACTTCGGCCAGGACCCGCTGAAGCTGAAGAAGAAGCTGCGCGCCGCCGGGGCATCGGTCCATGACTCCTTCGAGCCGTACTCGGCCGCGTTCAAGCGCCAGTTCGGGATCAGCGGCAACCAGGCCATGGAGCTGTTCCACCGCACGGTGTCCATGAAGCAGGTGGAGAACATCACCTCGTTCGTGCGCGGCAACATGCTGGAGGAGAACGACGTCGCCACCAGGATCACCAACCTGATCCACCACTTCGACGACCTGAAGAAAGCCCACGACGCCGTCCTCCGGGCCAAGGACCAGATCGCCCTGCTGACACCCATCAAGGAGGGCGCCGCACTGCATGCCGGGCTGACCGCCGACGACGAACTGGCCCGCAAACAGCGCGACCAGCTGCACCCCTGGTTCACCGACCGGAAGCTGCAGCTGAGCCTGGAGCACCAGGCCGAGCTGGAGCAGACAGGCATGCGGCTGCAGGAGGACTCGGTACGGCTGAACGGGGAGATCAAGCAGCTGCGCCGCGACCTGGCCGGCGTGGAAGAGGACATCCGCACCAACGGCGGCGGACGGCTCACCGCGATCGACGCCGAGCTGGCCACTTTGGCCGCCAAGTCCGCCGAGCAGAAGCAGCGGTTCGAGGCCTACTCGGTGGCCGCGGCGGACCTTGGCCTCCAGGCCCCGGAGGACCGCGTCCTTTTCGACGCGAACCGGGCGGGGCTCGCCGGGGTGGAACAGGACCTGGCGGCGCGTTCCGAGGCGTTGCATGAAGAGCGCACCACGCTGTCGATCCAGCAGGCAGGGCTCAACACCAGGTCCGCCGAGCTCAGGGCCGAGCTCACCAGCCTGCAGGCACGGCGCAACCTGATCCCGCTCCCCCAGCTGGATATCCGCCGCCGGTTGTGCGAAGGCACCGGGATCACGGACAGCGACCTGCCGTACGTGGGCGAGCTGCTCAAGGTCCGCGACGGCGAGGCCGGCTGGGAGGGCGCCGCGGAACGGACCCTCCACGGCTTCGCCCTCTCGCTCCTGGTCCCCGCGGAGCACTACGCCGCGGTCAGCAGCTGGGTGGACGCGAACAACCTGCGCGGCCGGCTGGTGTACCTGAGGATCGGTGACTCCTATGCGCCCAGGGCGGCCGAGCCGGGGACGCTGGCGGCGAAGATCGCCATCAAGCAGGGCACCTCGTTCCGGGATTTCCTGCAGGACCAGCTCAGCAGCCGGTTCGACTACTTCTGCTGCGAGAACCTGGCCGACTTCCGCCGCTACCCCAAGGCGCTGACGGCCAACGGCCAGCTCAAAGGCGGCCGGGGCCGGCACGAGAAGGACGACCGCAAGGACCTGGCTGACCGGCGCAATTACGTGCTGGGCTGGGACAACCATGACAAGATTGCCGGGTTCCGCGCGGATCTGGACGAGGTGCAGGGCACGCTGAAGGTGGTGGCCGGGCAGCTGGACCGCGTCAACCAGCAGCTGGGGGCGCTGGGCCGGCACAACCAGCAGCTGGGCACCGTCCGTTCCGTCACGGAGTTCGGCGAGATCAGCTGGCACGCCACGGCCCGCAGCATCGAGGACCTGAAAGCCGAGAAGCGGGCCCTGGAAACCACCAGCGACGTCCTGCAGCAGCTGATGGCCAAGCAACAACAGGTCACCACGGAGCTGGAGCGGCTGGAGGAGAAGTCGGGCAAGCTCCGGGAGCGGCTGGGCGCCAATGAGAAGGACGCGCGGGACATCGCCGAGGCAATCGACGACTGCCGGGCTGTGCTGGGTGAAACGCCGGTGACGGACGACGCCGCGGTGCTGGCCGCCGTCGGACGCCTCGCCGACGCGGCGCTCGGGGACAAACCGCTCACCTACAAAAACACGGCCACCGTGGAAAGCACCGTGCGGAACGGCCTGACGGACACCATCGACGCACTGTCCAAGCGGATCGCCCGTGCAGCGGAGAGCACGGTCCGGCAGATGGCCGATTTCCGCAACAAGTACCCGAACGAAACCACGGACGTCGACGCTGCACTGGAGGCCGCGGCGGACTACAACCGGCTGCTGGAGCAGCTGGTGGGCAACGACCTGCCCCGGTTCGAGAATCAGTTCAAGGATCTGCTGAACCAGAACACCATCCGCGAGGTGGTGGCGTTCAATGCGTTCCTGGACAGCCGGCGGCAGAACATCATGGACCGGATCGGGGAGATCAACGAGTCCCTGGCGGGTATTCCGTACAACACCGGCCGCCATATCCAGCTGGAGCACCAGGCCACGTCGGACCAGGACGTGCGCGAGTTCGGCAGCGACCTGCGCGCGTGTTCGGAGGGGACGATCGGCGAGACGGACCAGTACTCGGAGCAGAAGTATCTGCAGGTGGAGCGGCTGATTGACCGGTTCCGGGGCCGGGAAGGGCTGACGGACCTGGACCGGAAGTGGACGGCGAAGGTGACCGATGTGCGGAACTGGTTCACGTTCTCGGCGTCGGAGAAGTGGACGGAGACCGGCGAGGAGTACGAGCACTTCACGGATTCGGGCGGCAAGTCCGGCGGGCAGAAGGAGAAGCTGGCGTACACCATCCTGGCGGCGGCCCTGGCGTTCCAGTTCGGGCTGGAGTCCGGCAAGGGGGCGGGCAGGAATGCCGGCAGCGGCAGGAGCTTCCGGTTCGTGGTGATTGACGAGGCGTTCGGCCGCGGCTCGGATGAGTCCGCCCGGTACGGGCTGGAGCTGTTCCAGCGGATGAAGCTGCAGCTGCTGATCGTCACTCCCCTGCAGAAGATCCACGTGATCGAGCCGTTCGTCTCGCACGTGGGGTTCGTGGCGAACACCAACGGCGACGATTCGCAGCTGCGCAACATGACCATCCAGGAGTACCGCGAGGAGAAGGACCGGTATGGCGGCTGAGTCCTGGACCACGCTGGCGGACCTGCGGGCCCTGTCGCTGAAGGCGTGGAACAGCGGTTCGCTCCTCCGGGAGCTGCTGGAACCCACCGGGCTGTACCCCCGGCGTCGTCCGTTGAAGCGTCCGACGGCGGCGGCCCTCCTCCGTGACTACGCGGCAGCAGGTGCGTGGGCAGGTGAGCTGTTTGCCGCCGCCGGTCCGTTCAGCCTGGAGACCGTGGAGGTGGGCCAGAGCACGATCGGTTCCAACCGGCTGCCCGCCGCTGCCGTGTTCGCATCGGCAGGCGATGAGATTGGGTTTGCCGGGAAGACCAGGGACGCTGCCCGGTTCAAGGAGCTTGCCGGGGGCATGGCCGCCCTGGACCCCTCTTTTCGTCAGTGGGTGCTGCGGCGGCCGCTCAAGCTGCTGGAACTCGGGGCCGATGCCCTGACGGCGTCCCGCGTGGCGCTGTGGCTGCGGGCGAACCCTGAGCCGGGCGTCTACGTCCGGCAGCTCAGCCTGCCCGGCGTGCACACCAAGTTCATCGAGAACCACCGGCGGGTGATCGATGAGCTGGCGGAGGCCCTGCGTCCGGTGGCGCTCCCGGAGATACCATCCGCTGGCGAGGACCTGCCGGACGTCCCCGTGGAACCGGACGCCCTGCTGGGGCAGACGGCGGCGCGGACACCCGCCGCCCGGTTCGCGGCGCGGCACGGATTCGTGCATCCGCCCGAGCTTGTCCGGTTCCGGATGCTGGACCCCGCCGTGCCCCTGCTCGGCGGTGCCAGGGACATTACCGTCACAGCGGCGGCGTTCAGTTCACTGCAGCTTCCTGTGGCATCGGTGATCGTGACCGAGAACCTGGTGAACTTCCTGGCCCTACCGGAGAGAACAGGCACCTTGGCCATCTATGGCGGCGGGTACGGATTCTCGTCCCTCCGCGACGCCACCTGGCTGCGTGACTGCGACGTCCTGTACTGGGGAGATCTGGATACGCACGGTTTCCGAATCCTTGATGGGCTCAGGGCAGTGCATCCTCACGTGGTGAGCGTCCTGATGGATGAGGCCACCCTGCTGGAGCACAGGGACGTGTGGGGCAGCGAACCTGCTTCGTCCCGAGCTGCGCTGACCCGGCTGACCGAAGAGGAGTCGGCGCTGTACACGGCGTTGGGGACTGACACCTTTGGCCGGGCTGTCCGGCTGGAGCAGGAACTGATCCGGTGGGACTGGGCGCATGGGAGGCTTGCGGTTGGCTGAGTCTGCCCACGCAGGGCGGTTAGAGTGCCGGCGGGTCCTTAATAAAAATCCAACATATGGTTATCCGCTCTATCACTTCCCGAAAGGAGCCTCGGGCCCCGGCCTGGCATCCATGACTTCAGGGAGGGTCGACCGGGCCAACACCCACGCTCGTGCTGTCGGACTGATCCAGCCTGCGATCTCCGCACTTGTCTGTAAGTCTTTCGTCAGGTCGCGCCTGTGGATCGGTTCGTGATGCGCCGCCCGATTGCGCACGAAATGCAGGTTCTTGAGTGATGTCTCGGTCAGGATACGTCGCCGCCGAGGATCCTCCGGACCGTGAGGAAAGGCGTGTTGGGCGGCAGGTATCCAGAACGCCGTGAGATACCTCGATGCCACCAAATAACGCCAAAATCCAAGGGACAACTCGGCGATGACTTTTCCGTGGGTCGGTGCTCCGTTGCGTTGGGATGCCCGCCGGCGGGCTTCGGCGATATCTCTTCGCGCACGTTCATCCAGGATGGAGAGATCAAGCCAGTCACGACCAGGATGTTTGTGCTCACACCACGCTGACAGCCGGCGATCAAGTGCGTTCCTCACAAGGACCTCCACCATGCCCACCGTATGCATGGTGGCCGCTGAGGCGGTCATATTCCATTCGTACAAAGCGAACGCTCCACGAAGATCCCCAGCGGAGGCTCTGAAGTATGAGCCCATGCGTTCCACGGTGAGTAGTTCGCGAAGTTCCTCGAACTCCTGAACCGAGCCAAAGTTGCGGTTCCCCATGCCCTTACCTATAGTTGCTAATGAAGACCCCGGAGCGATCACTGGTTACACATCGCCGGGGTTACGCCTTTTAAGCCCGGGAGCGGTTAGGCTCAGCGGCGCTTGCTTGCCGGTTAGTTTACCGCTGAGCCTAACCGCTCCCGGATGCATTTCTGCTGCTCGGCGCGCCGCCATCGCGTCATAGCCCATGGGTAATCGGCGACGGCCGTCCGCAACGCGTGAAGGCCGCGCAGGCCGCGGGGCTCAAATCATCGGCTCGGCCGCGCGGTATCTGGCGTTCCGGGCCGCCACGAGCGACACCGCAAGGGACTTGTTGGGTTAGCCCCGGCGTCCGGTCAGGGCTCAAGCCGCTTGCGCAGGAGGCAGAACTCGTTGCCTTCAGGGTCGGCCAGGACGTGCCACTGCTCCCTTCCTGTCTGCCCGACGTCGTCCGGGCGGGCCCCAAGGGCAAGCAAGCGTTCCAGCTCCGCGTCCTGGTCCCGATCCACCGGGTTGACGTCGATGTGCAGAGGGAGGCGTCCGGGTTGCGGGTTGCTGCTCGGGCTCAGGATGATGGTCGGCTGCAGGCCGCCGAACCCGGCGTCCGGCGGGCCGATCTCGATGGCACCGTCCTCCCGGCCCAGCTCGACATAGCCGAGGACCCCGCTCCAGAACCCTGCGAGGAGTTCCGGATCGGAGCAGTTGAGCACCAGTTCGCTGATACGGGAGACCATGAACGACAGTGTACTGCGTGGCCTACTCGGCGATGTCCTCCGCCCAGAGCTCCGGGTTGTCGGACTGGAATGTGCGCATCATGTCGACGGAACGCTGATCATCCAGGACCACCACCTCAACCCCGCGTGTCCGCAGGAGCTCCAGCTCGCCGTCGAAGGTGCGTGCTTCACCCACCACCACGCGGGGAATTTTGAACTGGACGATGGTTCCGGCGCACATAGCACACGGGGCGAGGGTGGTGTAGAGCGTGGTGTCCCGGTAGCTCTTCTGCCGGCCGGCGGCGCGGAGCGCCGACATTTCCCCGTGGGCTATCGGATCAGCGTTTTGGACCCGTTCGTTGTGCCCGCTGGCAATGACCACGCCGTCCCGGGCGAGCGCCGCTCCGATGGGGATGCCGCCCTCAGCCAGGCTCTTCCGGGCGGCCTGATAGGCGGCTTCGAATGCCGGGTGGGCGGTGCGGTCCAGTTCCGGCGCGGCGGATGCGTGCTGCTCGTGGGTCATGGCGTCATTCTCGCACGGACTGCTTTCAGGGGTTCTCCTCAACCTTGGTGAGCGTGAAGATTCCGTAGCGCATTGCACCGGTGCGGTAGGCGAGGATCAGGCGGGGAATGCCCAGAAACGAGTTGCGGTTGCGCGCGCCGAGGGCCAGACGGCGTGTCTCGCGGTCGACGAGCAGGGCCTTCACGAGCTGGCGAGCGCAGATGGGCCAGGTGCGCGCGACGCAGCGGCTGACATCCTCATAGCCGGTGACCGTAAAGCCCGCTGCCCTGGCCATCGCCTCGTATTCCTCTCTCGTGCCCATCAAGGGGAGGCGCCCCTCGCGGCAGATCGGCTCAAGCAGGTGGCGGACCTTCCATCCGCTGGCACCGGTCTCGGCGAGCCACGCGCAGATGACGAAGCGGCCGCCGGGCGCTAGCACGCGGTGCGCCTCGGCGAAGAACCTGGGCTTATCCACCATGTGCTCGCTCGACTCGATCGCCCAGGCCGCATCGGCCGAGGCGTCGGACAGCCCGTTGCCGAGCCAGTCGCGGACCTGGACATCGACGCCGGGAACGGGATTCACGGCGGCGTAGCGGGCCTGCTCAGCGGACAGCGTGAAGCCGGTGACGCGGACCCCGCGTGTCACAGCAAGGCGCCGTGCGGTGGAGCCGTAACCGCAGCCGATGTCGATGCACGCCTGGCCGGGCCTGAGGCCCAACCGATCGCCGACGGTGTCCACCAGCGCCTCGACAGCCTCACCGGGCGTCTCTGGGCCCGTCACCCAGAGCCCGTGATGGACATGATCCCCCCACACCCGGCGATAGATGGGATCGAGCTCGTCGTAGTGATCCGCCACCGCCACGGCGTTCTGGGAAATATCGGGGACGATCACGCCCTGACCCTACAACGGCGCTCTAGGCCGCCGGAAGGGTCAACAACCTGTTGCCCCGACCGCCCTGCAGGCATTCACGCGGCCGTGGGCCCAGTCAGTGCCGATAGCGCCAACTGCGTCGGTGGTGGATTCCACCTTGGCGCGGATGTCCGAGTTGGTGCCGCCGGGGTTGGCGCTGCGGGCGAGCGCGGCGACTGCGGCAACAATCGGTGAGGCCATCGAGGTGCCGCTGCCGATGTCATACCCCTGGGAACGGTTGTACTCCCTGGCGAGGGTGAATCTGTGGTTGGGGAAGGTGGAGTAGACGCTGACACCCGGCGCTGCCACATCCACCCACGTGCCGTAGGTGGAGAACGACGCCTTCTTGTCATTGTTATCGGTCGCCCCCACAGAAATGACATTCGGGTACGCAGCTGGGTAATTCATGCTGGTGTTTCCCCCGTTGCCGGCTGCCGCAACCAGCACCACACCCGCGTTCCAGGCGTTGTTCACCGCGGTTTCCAGGGTGGTTGACGCGCCAACCACCAGGCTCATGTTGATAACCTGCGCACCATTCTTGACGGCCCAGGTGATGCCGTTCGCCAGGCCTGAGCTGGATCCCATCCCCGTGTCGCTGAGGATTTTTCCAGCCAGGATGGAGCATCCCGGGCATACGCCGGCGACGCCAATGCCGTTGTTGGCGTTGGCCGCGACGATTCCGGCGACGTGTGTGCCGTGGCCGTAGTTATCGTCGTTGCTTCTGGATGTGGTGAAGTTGGTCCGTTCCACGACCTTGGGGGTGATGTCGGGGTTGTCCATGGCGACGCCGGAATCGAGGACAGCCACTTTGACCCCGGTACCTGTAGTGACGGTCCAGGCTTCGACGGCGTCCACGTCGGCGTCAGATGTGCCCGCAGCGACGGTCACCGTGCCTTCAGTGTTCGTGAAGGATTGGCCTGTGTTCTGCAGCACGTACTGGCGCGGGAAGTAGGTGTCGTCTGAGGCCGGAGTGACCACATAGTCCGGTTCGGCATACTCCACCCTAGGGTTCCGGCCCAGGGCTTCGACGAGCTGCAACTCCTTGCCTGCCGGCACGGTAATCAGGTGCGCGCCGGTGCTGCCGACGTCGGGCCCATCGGTAAGCCCGTGCGGGCGGAGTACGCCCGCAGCTGCGGCGTTGTCGCGGAACTTGACCAGGATCTGCCCTGCCGTGATGGCCGGGTCCGGCGCGGCATTGCCTGGGACGACACCGCCCACGAGGGTGCCAATAACCAGGAGAAGGGCGGCGAGACTCGCCAGCACAAGCTTTTTCATGGGCTAATCTTCCGCGCAGATGGCCCGGCTGGATAGGGGGAAAGTCCCTTGATTTGTTCCCGGCTGCCCGGGCAGTGGCCAGCGGGCAGTGTCAGAAGAACGACGGCGGGACTTGCCCCCGCCGTCGGCCTTCCTAGCCCTGCACCAACGAATTTCCCCACTTGACGTCACGCAGACCTGAACCGCGACGCTACCGCCTCACGCATCTGTGCCACATCAACGTCGCCGGCTGTTTGCTCTGTCAGCACTTTGGCTAACCGTTTCGGCCAGAGGACGTGAACGCCACGAGTCGAGAACGCGCCCCCGATCAGGGGCCAGTCTGCTTCGACGAAGCACAGCGCCCCGGTGATCGGAACATCATCCCCAACGAGGTCGCGCACGACGTCGACCTGTTTGAGCACCCCGTCCACCAGTTTCGTGCAGTCACGCCGGCCAACGAGGAGCTTCTCGACGCGTGGACGAAGGATGCCACCCTCGATCTTCAGTTCAGGCCGGCCCTTGTACCGCTTGGCGTCAATAACCCAGATCCCGCCGGGAGTGATGGCGATATGGTCGATGTTGGCCTTCGAGCCCGGGATGCGCCGATCGTGGAGGACAGCCAGACGGGCGCCGGCCACGGCATCGAGCCGGGTGCCGAGGCGTTCCTCACCGATCGCGCCCTGATCCCAGGATTTGGTGGGCTGGCGCTCGTCCGAGAGGGCGACTGCAAGGCCACCAAAGCGACCCCACTTCTCGCGGAGCTTCTCCTCGTCCTTCGCCTTTCGGCGCTCATATTCCCGGCGGGCGGACGAGCCGGCTACTCCGGAGTCAGCGGGCAATGACTCGTCATAAGGTGGTTCGAGTTCGGGAGGCTCGTTTTCCGGAGCCTCGGTGGCACATTCCACGCAGCGGACGGTCTTCGTCTCGCTTTCGTAGATCGCTTGTGTTCCGGCCGGCAGCGAGGCGGCACACAACCGGCACGTTCCGGCGTACCGGAGCCTCATCTGCTTCACCAGGAGGCGCTTTGGATCACCGGCACGGATACGGTCTGCTTGTAGGTCCCCGCGGACGGGCCGCGTTTGTGCTTTGCCATGGCTCAATCCTCACTCACGACAGGGAACTTTCGCGGTCTGCCGCGCGCAGCGGGACTTCTTCAGCACGAGCAGTTCGACTCCCGGAGCTCTCGCAGATTTTAATCAACACTTTCTTGTCATGTAGTTAAAGATTCTTTTACCCCGCCATTAAGATTCAGCGGTGCCCGCGGCACCTGCACGACGGTGCCAACGGCCTCCCGCTGCTGCGGGGAGCGCCGGTTGCAGCAGGTCACGCCTGCGCTGAACAACCTGGTGTCCGATGATTCGAGTTCCGGCCCCAGACCCATCCCCAAATCCAGAACCTGCATTCAACGCAACCAAAAGATTCTTTAGTTAAAGGTTCAACAATACACTGACTTTGTAAATAACACACAGGACACCACTCAGGCTTGTCATATTTGGGATTACGTATTGTCGTAAGGCGCGAAAAACCTTTTATGTCTGCCATATTTGAGCCATGACAACACCAGAGTTCCCTGGGGCGGGCTCACAGCAGACTTCGCCCAACCACCCATCTCTCGCACAGGCCGCTGATCACGAGGCGTCAACGCAGACCCTCCCGCCTCAGCCGGCGAAGGCTAAAAAGCCGTTGAACATACTGGGGCTCATCGCCCTCATCACAGCAGCCCTCGGGTTCATCTTCGCCTGCATGCCCGGAGCCCTGATCGTTGGTTGGATTCTGCTGCCGATCGCGTTTGTCCTGGCTCTCGTTTCTCTGTTCCTTAAAGACAAACCCAAGGGCATGGGCATCACTGCCTTGATCCTGTCAATCGTTGGAACAATTGTCGGCTTCGTCGTATTCTTCGCAGTCGTCGGGTCGGCCGCCGACAACGCATTCGGGGGCGGCGACACGAAAGTCGTAGCACCGTCCGGGGATGCAGGGGCCACTAACGGCGGGGCAGCGGCTCCCGCCGCCAAAACCGGGACCCGGGAGACCCCACATCCGATCGGCTCGGTCATTGAGTCCAAGGACTGGCGCGTTGTGGTCAACTCGGTCACCCTCGCCGCCACAGACGCTGTTATCGCTGCCAACCAATTCAACGACCCGCCTGCCGCGGGTTCGGAATATATCCTCGTAAACTACTCAGTCACCTATATCGGCAATGACGCTAACGGACAGACGCCTTCGTTCGTGTCAGTCGAATACGTGACAGCGGACGGGAGGACTGTGAACAGCTACGACAAGTCCGTCGTAGAACCGGATCCCATCAGCTCGAACGCGCTCTTTAAGGGCGGCTCAGCAACAGGCAATAAGGCTTTTGAAGTGCCGTCGGCCACCGCGGCTCAAGGCGTTCTCGCCGTCAGGGCGGGCATGCTTGGTGACAAGGTGTTCGTCGCAGCCAAATAAAACTCAAAGGAAGTTCGCGAAGCCCCCGGCTGATCAGCTGGGGGCTTCGCTGTTCCGCCGTCCGGAACTGAGCCGGTGCACTCGTCACCCTACGGGTGTACCAGCACGCCGTGTAGCTGTGGTTGATGAGGTGTCGAATCCCCGCCCTGCCTGGTTCCTTTTGGCGCGATCCTGCCGGTGATGAATGGCTTCAAGTTCTCCTTGCCCTCCCGCACCAGCGTGATCAAGGCGTCGTTGGCGACTGCCTAATCAACTTGCCAAAATGGGCCTGCCGGTGCCACGCGAAATACCCGCGGGACGGCTCGTCATGAGCCAGGCATTTTCGGCCCACGAGGCCCTCGATCCGGTCCTTAACCTGCCCGGCTCCAGGCTTGCCCGCTTCGATGACGCCGGACTCACCGACGACGACGTAGCCAAGCTCGAACAGAGCATCACAGCCGAACAGGCACGCGAGCATAGACACGTTGCGGGTGTCCATACGCTCCTTCTCAGAGCAGGCCGAGCGGGGTTTGATGTGGGCGGCGACTAGGAGCTGTTCCGGGAAGGAATGTCCGCAGAGCGAGCAGAAACTGCCCCGCAGCTGCAGCTGCTGGTTCCGCAGGAAACGCTGTTCTGTCCGTGCTGCCCCTAACGCCCACGTGTCGGTCGGACCGCCCAAGTATTGGTCGGCCGACACTTCCTCGTGCCCGCCCCTATCAGGGGCATCGGTGATCTCCAGCCCTGCCCGGCGCAACAACTGCAGGGCACCTTCACTGTCCAAGTGATAGAAGTAGCCTCTGTTCAGTGTGCCTATTGCGGTCAGAGGGCCTTTTCCCCGGGGCAATATGTCGACGACGTCGTTCCACGGGATGTGCACTTCACATACAGGGTCAGTGAGGACCAGTATCCCGTCCGTGTCCGCAGGCTCTTTGTATCCGCGGGGCGGTGGAAATGCCGGCTCTGGCAGCGTGGCCGCCCGGCTGATGCCGCGGATCGCGGGACGGGAGTAGTGCAGGACAAGGTCCCCAGGCCTAACGTTGTGCAATGTGTCCCAGGAAGCTACCCGCTGTCCGGAACTGCCTCGCAGCGGTGCCCACAGCGTCCCGTCGGGAAAGACATCGGGGAAATTTGAGTTTCTCAGGGGCGCTTCGCTCTGCCGTGGGGGCCGAAAATGTGGTGCAGCGGTGATCGTTGCGGGGTTTGGGTTGCCGGAGCAGACTGGAGAGTGTGTTCCGGTCGACCCCGGTCTCTCTTTGGTGTCGGTGAGCCTGTAAGTGAGTTTGGTGGTGGAGGGCACAGCTTTTTATCCGCGGGACCGTGGAATGTTGCCGTTGAGCACGAATGTCAGATTTGTTGTTTATCCGCCTTCCCCGGGACACAGACGCAATCTTCTGGAACCGATCGGGAAGGGGTGATCTGTCATGGAGGTCATTCACCCGCGCTGTGCGGGTGTCGATATTTCAAAGAAGGACGCGAAGGTCTGTGTCCGTATCCAGGGCCGCGGCGGCCGGTCCACCACATCCACCGTCACGACCTGGGGTTCGATGACCGGGCAGATCCTGGGGCTGAAGGAACACCTGCTGGACGAGCACGTGGATCTCGTGGTCATGGAGGCCACCGGTGATTACTGGCGCCCCTTTTACTACCTGCTTGAAGATGACGGGCTGAACATCATCCTGGTCAATGCCCATGACGCCAGGAACGTCCCGGGCCGCAAAACCGACGTTTCCGACGCTGCGTGGCTGGCCGATCTGGGCGCCCACGGGCTGGTCCGGGCCTCCTTCGTGCCCCCGCCACCGATCCGTGAACTGCGGGATCTGACCCGGGCCCGGACCATCATCACCCAGGAACGGACCCGGGAGATCCAGCGCCTGGAGAAACTCCTCGAGGACGCCTGCATCAAACTGTCCTCCGTAGCTTCGAACATCACCGGGGTCTCCGGACGCCTGATCCTCCAAGCACTCATCGACGGGCAGACCGACCCGGCGGCCCTGGCGGAGATGGCCCAGCGCAGGCTGCGGTCCAAAATCCCTGAACTCACCCAAGCACTCACCGGCCGGTTCACCGAGCACCACCGCTACATGACCGCACTCTATCTGCACCGGATTGACGCCCACACCGCCGACATCAACGACCTCAGCACCAGGATCGAGGCGGCGATGGAGCCCTTTCGTTTCGCCCGGGAGCTCCTCGTGAGCATCCCGGGGTTCAGCACCACCATCGCGGAAGTCTTCATCGCTGAAACCGGCGCCGACATGAGCATGTTCGCCACCGCGGGGCACCTGGCATCCTGGGCCGGTACCTCCCCGGGATCCAACGAATCCGCCGGACGGATCAAATCCACCAAAACACGGCCCGGCAACCGGTACCTTAAAGGCGCCCTGGGCATAGCCGCGCTCTCGGCGTCACGCTCAAAGAACACCTATTTCTCCGCGAAGTACGGACGCCTCGCCGCTCGGCGCGGACCGATGAAAGCCCTCGTCGCCGTCGAACACGCCATGCTTACCGCAGCCTGGCACATGCTCACCACCGGCGAACTCTACAACGACCCCGGCGCCGACTACTTCACCCGGCAGGCGCCAGACAAAGCCAAAGCCCGCGCCATCGGACAACTCGAATCACTCGGCTACCAAGTTACCCTCCAACCCCTACAACAGGCCGGATAGCACTGATCACCCCACGTACCCCGCCGTGGTCATCCAATTTTCATGTCAGAGAGCGTTTGGGG